>CAYLME010000005.1:38032-56013 GCA_964384585.1 uncultured Gemmatimonadaceae bacterium
GCTGAATAACGGCAGGAGTCACACCGCCTGGTGATACCACGAGGGCTCGGCATCCGCCGGGCCCTCGTTGTTTACCGGAACGTTGAGGGGCGCCATTCTGTATCGTGGAAGATGTTCTTCTCGTGTCCTCGGTGGTTGACACTGATGTGCGAATCGGCAACGACGGTTCACTGTACGTGATGCGACATCGACTCGTGCTGCTACTCGCGGCGCTCGGGCCATTCGTCAGCGTAAGCGCTGCGGCCGCGCAGCAGCCGGATACCACCGGGCACCCCCAGGCAGTGCTCGTGGACACGTCGGGCACATCGGCGTGGAACGACGCACGCGCGCATTCACTGATCGGGAAGGCGCGGGAGCGGCGGCAGGCGCCGCTCGCCGACAGCACGCTGCGCGATTACCGGGCCCGCGCGGAAGGCTTCGTCTACTTCTACATCGACAGGCGCGAGACGGATGAGCGCACGCTCGTGAAGATCGACCAGGTCGCGCTCGACGTGTTCTGGGCGTACCCCGATCTCACGAAGCAGCGGATCGTCGGCATGCGTGATGAGAGCCGGCTGCCGAACCGGATGTACTATCATCTCGATCATCTTACGGTCGTGCAGAATGGGTTCGGCGACATCATCCGCATGGGCGATGGCGATGAAGTGCAGGACGTACTGCACCCTGCAGCGGGCGACTCGGACCGCGTATACGATTTCCGACTCGCCGACTCGACCACACTGATCCTGCCGGGCACGCCGGAGCCGGTGCGCGTCTACGAGGTGCAGGTGCGCCCGAAGAACACGGCTGCGTCCGGCTTTGTCGGCTCCGTCTTCATCGATCGATCGCGCGGCGACATCGTGCGCATGACGTTTACATTCACGCCTGCCTCCTACGTGGACAGGCGACTCGACTACATCAACATCTCGCTGGACAGCGGCCTCTGGGACGGGCGCTACTGGCTGCCGTACGAGCAGGCAGTCGAGTTGCGCAGGCAGGTGCCGGAGCTGGACTTCATCGGCGGTGCCGTCATCCGTGGCCGGATGCGCATTACCGAGTATGCGTTCAACGAGAATCCGCCGCTCTCCACGTTCCGCGGTGCGCCCGTGAGCATCGTATCGCGCGACGCGCTCGAGCGGTTCGAGTTCGACCGCACACTGTACGAAGACCTTGCCGAGGAGGGGCTCGCACCGCCGCCCGAGATGGAGACGCTGCGCAAGGAAGCCGCGCGGCTGCTGCGGTCGCAACGGCTGAGCGGTCTGCCTGCCTTCCGCTTCAATGTGCCGTCCGCCTCTTCGGTGCTGCGCTACAACCGGCTGGAGGGCGGGTTCGTCGGCGGTGGCGTCTCGTGGGTACCGGCGCCTGACGTGCGGCTCGACGTCACAGCCGGCTACGCGTTCGGCGCGGAGGCGGCGGCGGGACGCACACAACTCGGCTACACGCCTGGCGCGAGCTGGTCGCTGCGCGCAGCCGGCTACCGCAATGAACTGCGGGACGCCGGCTGGCGCCCCGGACTGCCCGGCGTGTTCAACACGGTGGGCGCACTGTTCGGCGCGAACGACTACTCCGATCCCTACCTCGCGACGGGTGGTGAGCTGCTCGCACGCCACCGGCTCGGCGGTGCATGGGCAGTGAGCGCGAGCGCGCGCATCGAGCAGCACGACGGTGCCATGCCCTGGGACCGCGAGCCGATCGCACCTGCCGATATCAGCGGCGACGACCAGTTCGCGCGCGCGCTGATCGCCATCGATCACGGTACGCTGACCGGAGGCACGCTCGAAATCGCGCGCACATCGTCGCGCTTCGAACCGGCCGCCTGGGACGCGGCACTCACCCTCGAACCGGGCAGTTTCGAGGGGGAGCGCTACATCCGTGCGCTCCTCACCGGCAGCCTGCGCCGTCATTCCGACAACCTGGCCGCCGATCTGCGGATCAGCGGCGCCGCAGGATTCGCGAGCGAAGGCGCGCCGGCGCAGCGACTGTTCCTGCTCGGCGGGCGTGAGACACTGCCGGGCTACGAGTATCGCGGCTTCTCCGGCTCGCGCATGGCCGTTCTCGACGCAGAGCTTGCGCGCGACGTCTGGCGTCCCTGGCTGCGCATCCGCGCGATCGCTGCGGCCGGCTGGACCGATGGTAACATGATGGGCAGGCTGTACCGCATCCCGATCGTGTTCGAACCCGGATCAGGCCCGTATCCGATCGATACGCTGCCCACGACGGATGGGATCCGGACCAGCGCGGGCATCGGCGTCGCCGGCTTCTGGGATCAGCTGCGCCTCGATCTCGTCCGCGGCCTGAACAGCGGCGGCGAATGGCAGCTCCTCCTCCGGATCGCACCGGACTTCCGCGACATGCTTTGAGCCACGACCGCTCGAATTGCGGCGAGCGGCGGTGCCGGCCGTAACCGGACACCACAGCCCGCCGCCGCACGCGACCAGCGCGTATCAGACCGCGACTTCCTCTTCGGATTCCTCCGCTGCGTCCGCTGCATCGACTGCTGTCGCGCGCGGCCCGTTGAGCATCACCAGCTCGCGCACCTGGACTTCCGCCGTCGGGATGGTCACGCCGTTCTTCTCGTAGCTGTCGTACTCCATCCGACCCTCGACATACAGCCGGTCACCCTTGCGGACATAGTCTTCCGCGATCTCCGCCAGCTTGTCCCAGAGCGTCAGGCGGTGCCACTGCGTACGCTCCTCGACCGTACCGTTCTGTCGTGGAATCCTGCGGCTCGTCGCAAGCGAGAAATACGCAACGCGGACACCGCCGGCAGTCGTCTGCACGTCCGGTTCCCGACCGAGATGTCCGACCAGGATGACCGTGTTGATGGATCGACTCATGAATGCCTCCGGTGTTGTGAGTTTGCGCCAGAGAGATGCATGAGTGTTCGGGGCTGACCCATGGCTTTTCGCGCCTTTATCGACCGGACAATCACTTGCACTCGTACCAGTTGCCGCCCACGCCTGTCACTACTTCGAGTGGCACGTCCAGCGGGAATGCGCCGGTCATTTCCCGCGTGATCGTGGCACGCACGGCTTCGGCATCGGCACGTGGCGCCTCGAATACGAGCTCGTCGTGTACCTGGAGCAGCATCCGGGTATCGGAACCGGCGAGGGCGTCGTCGATGCGGATCATGGCGAGCTTGATGATGTCAGCGGCGCTTCCCTGGACCGGTGCGTTCGTGGCGGCACGTTCGCCGAACTGCCGGATGTTGTAGTTGCTGCTGCGGATCTCAGGGATGTAGCGGCGGCGGCCGGCGAGTGTCTCGACGTAGCCGCAGTCGCGTGCCTTCTGGATCTGTGTGTCGAGGTAGCGGCGCACGTCGGGGAAACGCTCGAAGTAGTTTTCGATGAACTGCTTCGCTTCCGCGACACTGGTACCGAGCTGCGACGAGAGTGCGAATGCGCCGATGCCGTAGATGGTCGCGAAGTTGACGGTCTTCGCGGCTGCGCGCATGTCCGCGGTCACGCTCGCGATGTCGAGACCGAACATGATCGCGGCCGTCTGGCGGTGGATGTCGGCGCCGCTGCGGAACGCCTCGACGAACGCCGGATCGCCGCTCATGTGCGCGAGAATGCGCAGCTCGATCTGCGAGTAGTCGGCAGTGACGAAGGCGTAGCCCTGCTCGGGGATGAAGCCTTTGCGGATGCGCCGGCCCTGGTCGGTGCGGATCGGGATGTTCTGGAGGTTGGGATCCGCGGACGAGAGACGACCGGTCGCGGCGACTGTCTGCTGGAACGTCGTATGGATGCGACCCGTGTCTGGGTTCACTGCAAGCGGCAATGCATCGACGTACGTACCCTTCAGCTTGTCGATCTCGCGGTACTCGAGGATCAGGCGCGGGATCGCGTGGCCCTGGGTCGCAAGCTCCTCGAGCACGCTCGCATCCGTTGACGCGCCCGTCTTGGTCTTGCGCAGCACCGGCAGTCCGAGCTTGTCGAAGAGAATCGTGCGAAGCTGCGGCGTGGAGCTGATGTTGAACTCTTCGCCCGCGATCTTGTAGATCTCCTCAGTCGTGAGCTGCAGCGCGCGCTCCAGCTCCAGGCTCATCGCGGCGAAGAAATCGCGATCGATCAGGATGCCATGCCACTCCATCCGTGCAAGGACGGGCAGCAGCGGCATCTCGATGTCTCGGAACAGCCGGGTCAGCTCGTAGTTCTCGAGCTCCTCCGCCGTGCGCTGCTGCAGCCGCAGCGAGAGGTCCACTTTCTCGCAGGCGTAATCGCGCACGTCGCTCGGTGTCACCTCGAAGAGCGGCCGCGCTGCCCTGCCCTTGCCTGCGACGTCCTCGAGTGTACGCGTCCGGTGTTTCAGGTACTCGATCGCGAGACCGCTCACGCTGTGATCGCGACGACCCGGGTCGATCACGTACGAGGCGACCGTGATGTCGTAAGCGATGCCGCGCAGTTCCACGCCGGCGCGCCGCAGCATGAGCAGGTCGAACTTCAGGTCCTGCCCGACCTTCGCGACCGCCGCGTCCTCGAGCAGTTCCACGAGTGGACGGAGCGCCGGATCGGACAGGGGTGGCAGGTTCGCGAGACCGCTCGCGTCGCCCAGATCGAGCTCTCCGGCCCGGCGGTGACCGAGTGGCAGGTACCATCCCGTTCCCGGCTCCACGGCGAGCGCGATACCGATGAGCGACGCCTGCATTGCGCCCCTGCCGTCACCGATCACGGCCAGTGCAACACGTCCCGCAGCGCGAGCCGCCTCGATCACGGGCGCAATGTCACCCGGCCTCGCCGCGACGTTGTACGATTGCTCGAGATCTGCCGCGACAGCGCCCGTCGCATCTTCGACTTCGCGCAGCAGCGAGTGGAACTCGAGGTCGAGAAAGACGTCACGCAGAGCCCGCGCATCCGGCTGTTGCACGCGCAGTGCATCGAGATCGAGCACGACAGGCAGGTCGGTGATGATGGTAACGAGACGCTTCGAGAGGCGGACGTCGTCTGCGCTGCTCACCAGCGACTCGCGCGCACGCTTTGCCTTGATGTCCGGCGCCGCCGCGAGGATCGACTCCACGTCACCGTACTGTTCGATGAGCTGGATCGCGGTCTTCGGGCCGATGCCGCGCGCACCCGGCACGTTGTCCGACGAGTCGCCGATCAGTGCCAGGTAGTCGACGACGTGTTCAGGCTCGACGCCGAGCCGCTCACGCGCGTTCTTCGTATCGACCCATTCCTCCTCGACGCCCGCGGCACCACCGCGACCCGGGTTGAGCAGACACACGCGGTCGCGGATCAGCTGGTAGAAGTCCTTGTCGCCGGAGACGATCACCGCTTCGAGCCCCTGGCGCGCTGCCTCCAGGGCGAGCGTGCCGATCACATCGTCTGCCTCGTGGTCCTGCAGTTCGATCACGGGGATGCGGAACGCCTCGATGATCTGCCGGATACGCCACAGCGACTGCTCCAAGTCGTCCGGCATCTTCTCGCGCGTCGCCTTGTACGCCGGGTACAACTGCTCACGCTGGCTCGAGCCCGCATCCAGCACCACACCGATATAGTCCGGCTCGTGCTCCTTCAGGATCTTCATGATGAAGCGCGCAATACCGAATGCGGCCGAGCTGTTTTCGCCCTTCGTCGTGACGAGCGGTCGGCTGATCATCGCGAAATACGCACGATAGATCAGCGCGTACCCGTCGATCAGGAACAGGCGCGGATGTGACTTGGCTGGATTGTCCACCATTGCTTCCCTTCGCGTGCGTGCGCCCGGGACCGGGGCGACTCCGGTAGCGCGCGGGACTGTCAACGAAAACGCCCCGCCTGTCAAGGCGGGGCGCTTCGTAACTCTGCGAATTCGTGGCCGGGAGGTCAGGTCGATGGCCGCGCGACGTTGGCGGCCTGCAGGCCCTTGTCCGTCTGGCGAACCTCGAACTCCACGTCCTCCCCTTCAGCGAGCGTCTTGAACCCCTCCATCGTGATCGCGGAGAAGTGCACGAACACGTCCTCGCCGTCGCTTTGTTCAATGAAACCGTACCCCTTGGCGTCATTGAACCACTTCACCTTACCTCTGGCCATCGAACTGCCTCCTACGAAGGTTGGTCCCCGGCAGCAGTACCACCACCCCTGCGCGAACGAAGCTACACCAGCGTGTTCCACAGTGTCAAGAAAAATCTTGTTGTGGCAGTAGGGCTTTCCGCTAGCTGCCGGAACTGTACCATGTTACGGCACCGTGGGGACCTCAGTTCGCGGGCAGCGATGCACCATAGAGGGCGTCGTAGAGCCGGGCGTTCTGCTGGACGATCTTCACGTACTCGCGGGTTTCAGCGAAGGGGATCCGCTCACTGAAGAGTTCCGGATTATCCCATTCGGGGAACTCCATCCAGCGATCGACGCGGTTGGGGCCGGCATTGTATGCGGCAAGAACGGCATCGACGCGGCCGTCGTACTCGGCGATCATGTCGGCGAGGAACTGCATGCCGAGGCGGATGTTGATGAGTGGTTCGCGGAGCATGGCCGGCTCGAATCCGGAAATGCCGAGCCGGCGTGCGAGTCGCTCGCCGGTGGCGGGCATGACCTGCATCAGTCCGACGGCTCCGGCCGGACTTACTGCCCGGGCGTTGAACAGCGACTCCTGTCGGATGAGACCGGCGGCCAGGAACGGATCGATGCCGTGGCGCGCGGCTTCGGCAGTGATCGCATCGCGGTACGGCAACGGGTAGACGACACGCAGCAGCCGCGGGTTCCACTGTCCTCCTGCGCGGCGTCGCAGATCGAGACCGATGCGTATGCCCTGCGACGTATAGCCGCGCTCGTTGAGCGCTTCCGCGAGTGCATAGAGGGATGCGACGTCGCTGCCGAACGAATCCCGTGCGCGATCCATCTCGAAGGCGGCGGCATCGCTCCAACCTGCATCGCGCAGGATGTCCACGACGTCGAGCGCGGCCAGTGTCGCGGCCGAGAGCTGCGCACTGGCGGGCGCAGTACCGAGCGTCATGACATCCTGCGGGCTGGTCCCGAGTCGTTCCGCGGCGCGCACGCCGTAGTAGTCCATGGGATCCATGCGCAGCGCTTCCTGGAAGCGTGCCCGTGCCGACGCAGTATCGCCGAGGTGCTCGCTCGCCACACCGGACCAGTACGTGGCCTGCTGCGCGCGACGTCCGGTGGGATAGCGCGTGCGGTACGAATCGAATCGCTCACGAGCGGCAGCGTAGTCGCCGGCGGCCTGATCCATTCCGGCGATCCGCATGTGCGCGAGGCCGACCTCCTCGGAGTCCACGCCGGTATCGACCGCGAGACGGAAGTTCGCGCGCGCATCGTCGTAGCGCTCCTCATCCTGGTCGAGGTCACCGAGCAGGTACCATGCGCGTGCGGCAGTCGCGGTGCCGGCGTACTGCTGCGCCAGCGAGCGCAGCGCGCTGCGCGCCTCGGCCACTTCACCGCGCCGGTAGCGCGCGCGTGCCGCGTCGTAGAGTGCGGGTCCGGCGACGCCCGCCGGGGCACCCTCGGCGCCAGCGCGCAGCTCGCGCTCTGCGTCCGCGTAGTCGCCGGCACGAAAGAATCCGCGACCGAGATCGAGGCGGAGGTTGCGGCGTTCGGCGGCAGTGCCGCGACCGGCGTCGAGCCATGCGCGGATGCCGCGGCTCGCGCGCGCCATGTTGCCGGCGCGCAGGTAGACGCGTCCGATGGTGAGCTGGTCGTCGGTCGTGATGCCCGGCAGGTCACTCAGCATACGTGCCGCATCGACCGAGCCGCTGGACGCATCGATCGCTTCGCGGAAGGCGCTCATCGCACGCGCAGTATCGCCGCGCAGCAGCCGCAGCCGTCCGACGGTCGTGAGTGCCGCCGCCTTCGTCGCGCCGTTCGTTGCGGCAGCGATCGCCTTTGCCTCCTCGATCGCATCGACGATGGCGCCGGCCTCCTCGAGTGCACGGACGCGGATCGTGCGGCCGGAGCGGTTGACGAGCGTGCTGCCTGCGGCTTCGAGGCGACGCTTCACCTCCAGCGTGTCGCCGGCTGTGGCTGCCGCTTCCGCAGCACGCAGCGCAATCCAGCGCTCGATTCCGGGCAGCAGCGCTGCCGCACTGTCGTATGCGGCGAGTGCGGCATCGGCGCGGCCGCTGGATGCATGCTGGTCGGCGCGCGCGAGCATTGCGAGTCCGCGGCCGCGCGGCGTCGTGTCCTGCGCAACGAGGGCCGCAGCATCGAGCGTGTCGGCGGCGGCGATCGCGGCAGCATCGGTCGGACCACCGGCGTTCGCGGGCAGGACCGTCCGCGATGGCTGCACCAGGTAGAGCACGATGCCGAGCACCGTGGCGGCGAACAGCAGGATGAAGTAGCGCATGCCCGAACTACACGCCGGTGCACGAAGCGGTCCGTACGCCAGCATGCGGACGTGGTGCTGTGGGTTTGCATGGGCTCCGGCGCCGGCGACTTCGATCGCGGAGGAACGCAGCACGAACGAACTGTTGGGCAATGCGAGACTCATGATGAATGCACGAGGTGAAAACAGTGAGGGCCGCCTTTTCGGGCGGCCCTCATGCGCAAACCGTGGACCGGCGGGCGAATCAGGCCCGGCGGGCCTCTGCCGCGTGCAGCGCGTCGACCATCTTCTGCGCGGCCTCTTCCATGTCGAGCACGAGGCGGTCGATGCGGCTGATGAAGTAGTTGTGCGCGATGCTGACCGGGATCGCGATGGTCAGACCTGCGGCGGTCGTGATCAGCGCGACCTTGATGCCGCCTGCGACCAGCGTCGCTTCGACTTCACCGGCGAGCTCGATTGCCTGGAACGCCTCGATCATGCCGATAACGGTACCGAGGAACCCGAGCATCGGTGCCACGTTCGACACCGTCGCCAGCCAGACGAGCCCGCTCTCGAGGTTCGCCATCTCGATGACGCCGACGTTCTCGATCGCCTTCATCACGCGCTCCGTGCCCTCATCGCGACGCTCGAGACCTGCTGCGAGCACGCGTGCGGCCGGCGCATTCGAGTTGCGCGCGAGCGTGAGCACCGAGTCGATCTTGCCCTGGCCGATCAGCGTGTCCGCCTCGGTCAGGAACTTTTTCATCTGCGACGACTTCGATGTCAGGTGGATCAACTTCCAGACGATGACGATGAGACCGATGAGCGCGAATGTGCCGAGCGGCCACATCATCCATCCGCCGTCGCGCCACAGCTGAGCCATCTGCTCGCCGAAAGTGAGGTCGGGGGCCTCCAAACCGGGAATCTGGAGCATGAACAGCGGGACTGCGCTCAGACCAGCCAAAGTAACCTCCGTCGTGTGGCGCTATGCGGCCCAGCTTGCGCGGGACAGGGGAAGCGAATTGTCGGCGAATGAACGCACGATTTTACCGGGCGCCTCCGGGGGTGTCAAGACCGCATCAGCCGGGGCGCTGGCCCGGCCCGAGCGAGCGCTCCTTGATGCAGGCAGCAAACTGACCGGGTGCTTTTTCCGCCAGCGGGGGCACGATGCGAGCGCAATCGGCATCCTTGAGCGGATGCGGACAGCGCGGGTGAAACGGGCACCCTGTGGGCGGGTTGGACGGGCTTGGCACGTCGCCGGGCAGGACGATCCGCTCGCGTCGTGCGGCCGGATCCGGCACCGGCACTGCAGAAAGGAGCGCGCGCGTGTACGGGTGCCGTGGCGCCGCGATGACCTGCTCCGTGGTCCCCGTTTCGACGATCCGGCCGAGGTACATCACCGCGACGCGGTCGCTCATGTGCTCGACCACGCTCAGGTCATGCGCAATGAAGAGGTACGCGGGGCCGAGCCGTTCCTGCAGTGAGGCGAGCAGGTTCAGGACCTGCGCCTGGACCGAGACGTCCAGCGCGGAGACCGGCTCGTCACAGATGATGAAATCCGGCTCGACCGCGAGCGCGCGCGCGATGCCGATCCGCTGCCTCTGCCCGCCACTGAACTCATGCGGGTAGCGCGCTGCGTGGAACGGACGCAGCCCAACCGTCTCGAGCAGTTCATCGATGCGGCGCGTCGCGTCCTTGCCGCGCCCCAGGCCATGCACGCGCAGCACCTCGCGCAGCGTGTCGCCGACCGTGAGCCGCGGGTTGAGCGAGCCGTACGGGTCTTGGAACACGATCTGGGCACGGCGCCGCAGCCGACGCAGCGCCTCCGCGTCCATCGCGCGTACATCGACACCGGCGAAACGGATGCTGCCGTCGGTCGGCTCGATCAGCCGCAACACGGCCCGGCCGGCCGTCGTCTTGCCCGACCCGGACTCGCCGACCAGGCCGAGCGTTTCGCCCCGGCGCACCCAGAAGCTCACGCCGTCGACTGCCTTGACGTGGCCTACCACGCGCGGGAAGAGGCCGCGGCGCACCGGGAAATGCACCTTCAGTCCGCGCACGTGCAAGAGCGCGTCCGGCGGCGGCTCGACATCGTCCAGCGTGCGGCCGCCGATGTCGGAGTTGCCGCGGGCAGGCGGCAGTGCGGTATCCGGTTCTGCCTCGGCCGGTGCCGTCAGCGCTCCGCCCACGGCCTCGTCGGGCGACTGCCCGCCCGTGGGATGCTCGGGCGCGTTCACCGCGGCTCCTCCTGCTCGAGCCAGCAGCGCGAGGCGTGGCCGGGACCCACTTCGAAGAGAGGCGGGGGCTCGGGACATTTCTCGAACTCGTAGTCGCAGCGGCCGCGGAACCGGCAACCCTGCGGCCACGCGGTCGGCGGCGGCACCCGGCCGGGGATGACGGCAAGCTCCTTCGACCGTGCGCCCAGGCGCGGTATCGCGCGCAGCAGTCCCTGCGTGTACGGGTGGCGCGCATCGGCGAAGATCTGTTCGACCGTCCCCTCTTCAACGACCTGCCCGCCGTACATGACGATCACGCGGTCACAGACCTCCGCGACGACGCCGAGATCGTGGGTGATCAGGATGACGGCCATGCCAAGTCGCTCGCGCAGGCCTGCCACGAGCTCGAGGATCTGCGCCTGAATCGTCACATCGAGCGCAGTGGTCGGCTCGTCTGCCACGAGCAGGTCAGGTTCGCAGGAGAGCGCAACCGCGATCATGACACGCTGCCGCTGGCCACCCGAGAGCTGGTGCGGGTATGCGTCCACGCGCTCTTCCGGCGACGGGATGCCGACCAGTTGCAGCATCCGGATCGCCTGCGCGCGCGCCTCCTTGCGCGAGACGTCGCGATGCAGCCGAACGGCTTCCGCGATCTGGTCGCCCACGGTGTAGACCGGGTTGAGCGACGTCATCGGCTCCTGGAAGATCATGGCGATGTCGTTGCCGCGCACCGCGCGCATCTCGCGAGCCGAAAGATCGAGCAGTTCGCGGCCGTCGAAGCGCACGCTGCTGCCCTCCATGATCTCGCCCGGCGGTGTCGCGACCAGCTGCAGCAGCGACAGAGCGGTGACCGACTTGCCGCTGCCGCTCTCGCCGACGATGCCCAGCACCTCGCCCTTCTCGACGGTGAAGCTGACGCCATCCACCGCCCGGGCCATGCCCTGATCGGTGTGGAAATACGTGCGCAGGTCCGTTACCTCGAGCAGCGGCATCAGGACCTCAGGCGCGGGTCGAGCGCGTCGCGCAGACCATCGCCGACCAGGTTGAAGGCCAGGACGACGAATACGATCGTGAGCCCGGGGAACGTGGCGAGCCACCATGCACGCAGCAGGTAGTCGCGACCCTCGGCGACCATGTTACCCCATGTCGGTGTCGGCGCGGACACACCGAGACCGAGGAACGACAGACCCGCCTCGAGCACGATCGTGTTCCCGATGCCGAGCGTCGCGGCCACGATCACGGGCGCGAGCACGTTCGGGATCAGGTGACGCAGCAGGATGCGGCGCGACGAAAAACCGAGTGCGCGCGCCGCCTGCACGAACTCGCGCTCGCGCAGGCTGAGCACGTCGCCACGCACGATGCGCGTCGTGCTCGGCCACTGGGTCAGCCCGAGCACGGTGATGATCACGGCGATCGATGGACTGAACAGCGCCACGATCATGATCAGCAGAACGAGCCGCGGGAACGCGAGCACCATGTCCGTGAAGCGCATCAGGATCGCGTCCACCTTGCCGCCCGCATAACCGGCGATCGCACCGATCAGGGTGCCGAGCGTGATCGAGATCGCGGTCGCGACGAATGCGATGGCGAGCGAGATGCGCGCACCATAGAGAATGCGGCTGAGCACGTCACGGCCGAACCGGTCGGTGCCCAGCCAGTGGTCCGATGACGGCGGCAGGAACGACGTGCGCGCAATGTCGCGCTGCGCGATCGGATCGTAGGGTGCGATCAGCGGTGCAAGCAGTGCAATCAGGTAGAACAGCGCGATCACGCCCAGCCCGATCACCGCGACGCGGTTCCGCCGGAAATGCCGGACCGCAATGCTCCACTGCGAGTCCCCACCAGCTGTGGTGTCATGGGGTCGCTTCAGGTCGCGAATCCCGAAGAACCACACGAGCAGGGCGAGCAGCACGAGCGTCGCCACGGCAACCTGGTCATCGAGCGAGCCGGTCGCCGGCACCGCCGCGATCCGCTCCCCGGCGAGGACCACGACGCCGACCACGACCAGCCAGGTCAGCAGGAGCACCGTGCCGAGCACGTTGCGTCCCGCTTTCAGTTGTGCAACGCCCGGCAGCACGAATGCCAGCACATACGACAGCGCTCCCGGCGGCGGCGGTGCGGACACCGTGCTGCCGGGTGCCGTCATGTGCGCGGCCTCCTCGCGCAAGGCCGCGACCGGCACATCGAGCGGTGCGCCGGATTCGGGATCCGGCGGCGCGTCGCGGCGGTCGCTGGGGTCGAAGCCGGGGCCGCGCTCAGTCATAGCGGATCCGCGGGTCCGCGACCGCGTAGAGCGTGTCGGCAATCAGGTTGCCGATCACGACGATGACGGCGAACAGGAAACTGGTCGCCATCACCAGCGGATAGTCGCGCTGATAGATCGCCTCGACGATCACCCGGCCCATGCCGGGCCACGCGAAGATGTACTCGATGAAGACCGCGCCACTGAACAGATACGGCAGGTTCAGCCCGAGCAGCGTGATGACGGGGATGAGCGAGTTGCGCAACGCATGCTTGAAGATGACGGTGCGCTCCGGCAGCCCCTTCGCGCGCGCCGTGCGGATGTAGTCCTGGCGTACGACTTCGAGCATCTGCCCGCGCGTGTAGCGTGCGACACCCGCGGCAAGCGCCAGTGTCAGTGTCGCAACCGGCAGCACGAGGTGCGCAATGCGGTCGCGCAATTTTTCGCCCGCAGTCATGAAGTCGTAATCGACACTCGTCACGCCGGTCGGCGGCAGCGAGATCGGCCAGCCCCATTCGCTCGCTTTGAGCGAGAACACCAGCATCAGCATCAGGCCGAGCCAGAACGACGGCATGGAGTAGAAGAACAGGCCGACCACGCTCAGCGAGTTGTCGGTCAGCGAATTCTGTCGCACGGCCTGGATCACACCGATGACGATACCGATCACGAACACGAGGACCAGCGAGATCGCGGCGAGGACGAGGGTGTTGGGCAGTGCATCGAGAAGGATTGCCGCAACGGGCCGGCTCTGTGCGAAGGAGTAGCCCCAGTCGCCGGTGAAGAACGACGCCATCCACTTCACGTAACGCACGTGCACCGGCTGGTCGAGCCCGAGATTGACGCGAAGCTGTTCGATGACCTCCGGCGGCATGTTCGGGTTCAGGTACGCGGCGGCGGGATCGCCCGGCGCGAGGTTGAGCACGAAGAACACGAGCGTTGCGATTCCGAGCAGCAGCGGAATCGCACCGAGCAAACGTCGCAGGAGGAACGTTCCCATCGCGAGCTAGCGGCCCAGCGTCCAGTCCCGGATGGTCTGCATCTCGCCGCGCGGGTCCATCTCGACGCCGCTCACCTCGTCGCGCACACCGGCCAGCTCGTTCAGCCAGAACATGAACGTCATCGGCTGCTCCTGCTGCACGATGCGCGTGAACTCGCCCCATGCCTGCCGTGCGGCGTTCTCATCGCTCGTGCCCGCCGCGCGCTCCATCAGCGCATCGAGCGCCGGGATGCGGACGCTGCTGCGGTTGGCAGAGTTCGCGACAGCGGCCTGTGAGGAGTGCAGCAGTGCATTCGGTGCGGAGGCAACCTGAAAATTGTCGAGCACCCAGTTCGTGAAGACGGCATCGAAGTCGCGGCCGCGATGCGCCGCGAGCATCGTCTGGAACTCGGTGACACGGATGTTGGCCTGCGCGCCCGCTAGCCGGAGCTGCGCCTGCACCACCTCGGCGACCGCGCGACGCAGGGCATCGTCGCTGACGAGCAGCTCGAACGCGAGCGGCTGGCCGTCCTTCTCGCGGATGCCATCACCGTTCGTGTCGGTCCACCCGGCCTGCTCGAGCAGGGCCGCGGCGGCGGCAGCATCGTGCGCGAGCGGCTCGACGTCCGGCGGATAGAGCGGATGCCATGGCGGCACGGTGCTCGTCGCAATCTGGCCCTGGCCGTAGAGCAGTGCCTCGATGATCTCCTGGCGGTCGATCGCGAGGGCGAGGGCGCGACGGACGCGCGCGTCGTCGAAGGGTGCGCGCTCATTGTTCCAGCCGATGAAGTAGACCGTGCGTCCCGGAAACGAAAGCAGGTTCGTGCCACTGCCCGACTGGATCTGGTTCACCTGGTCCGGCATCACGGGGATATCCACGTGGACGCCGCCGGTCATCAGTTCGGTCAGCAGCGTGGATGCCTCGGGGATGATGCGGAACACGATGCGACGTGCGGCAGGCGGGCCGCCGAGCGACTCGGGATAGTTCTCGTACGGCTCGATGACGAGCTGACGGTTCGCTTCCCACGACGTCAGCCGGTACGGGCCGCTGCCGACCGGCGCGCGATTGTACGGCGCGTTGCGCATGTCTGCAGGTGCAACGCCCTCGAGCAGATGCTTCGGCGCGGGCGCCCACCAGAAATCCTCGAGCGCCTGTGCGTGCGGTCTCGTGTAGTCGAACCGGATGGTGAAGCTGTCGACGACCGTCGCGCTCTCGACGTTCGCCAGGAACGCGGAGCCAACGAGTGATGCGGATTCGGGCAGCTTGGCACGGTCGAACGTGAATTTCACGTCCTCAGCCGTCACGCGCTGGCCGTCGTGCCACGTTACGTCGCGACGCAGGATGAAGACGACGGCCGTGTCGCCCTCTTCCTGCCACGACTCGGCCAGCCACGGCTGGACGTGCAGATTCTCATCGTACTGTACGAGCGGAGTGAACAAAGCATAGTTCATCAGCTCCATCGAGTAGAGCGCGTCGCTCGTGATCGGGTTGAAGCCGCCGAAGTCCGAGCGCATGCCCACCACGATGGTGCCGCCACCTGCGCTGCTGCCGTCGCCGCCGCACGCAGTGGCCAGTGCGAGCGCGACAGCCGCCATCACAGTGCGCAGGTTCCTGATTCCGCGAACCATCCCGTCCCTCCGTGTTGTCGAATACGATGCCGCACGCGTATCTGCGATCCCGGGCGGCCGGTGCGCCTCGAAATGATGACACCGGCCGATGTGTCCCGGGCCCGCGCGCGCAAGAGGGGTGCCGGCCCCGGGCGGCGAGCGAAGGGTGAGTGGAGCGCACCCCGGGCAGGGTGCGCTTACGCCTGTTCGATGTGCTTCCGGTACTCCTCAGCGCCGAGCAGCGTATCGAGCTGGCCCTCGTCCTCGACGCGCAGCTTCAGCATCCACCCCGCACCATAGGGGTCGCGATTGACCACGCTCGGGTCGTCCGCCAGCGCATCGTTGACTGCGACGACCTCGCCGGAGATCGGGCAGAACAGATCGCTCACCGCCTTGACGGCCTCGACCGTGCCGAAGACGTCGGCCTTGCCGAACGTCTCACCGACCGACGGCAGCTCGACATACACGACGTCGCCGAGCTCGCCCTGCGCGTAATCCGTGATTCCCACGAAATAGACGCCCGCTTCGTCGCTCTTCTTGAGGTACTCGTGCTCCTCGGAATAGAGCAGATCGTTGGGTGTCTCGGACATGATGGCCACCGCCTCCGGATCGGTTGATCGGGACGACTCGCCGAGCGAGCCGTCACATGCGCGGGAGAATAGACGTCATGCGTGCAGGGCGTCAATCCACGCCGGACTCGTCGCTGTACTGCACCTCCTGCAGACGGCGCAGCACCTGGATCAGGCGCTTCAGCTCACCTTCGATCACGCGCAGCGAATCGCGCGCATCGCCTGCGGGTATGGCCGGGTCCTCCAGCAGCAGCTGGACGTGACCCAGGGCTGCGGTAATCGGGTTGTTCGCATCGTGGCGGATCCGTCGGATCAGATCGACCATCTCGCGATATCGCTGCTCGTCCATTCTTCCTCGCCTCTGCAATGGGCAGCGCCATTGTACACGCCCGCACACGGCTTGGCCAACCGGCAACCGTTTGCGACGAACGGGCTTGAAGCATCGGGCGGCCATCGTTACGTTCCTTGCGGCTCACTGCGGTGAGCCAGGGGCCGCAGCCGTTTCCGCCAGGTCGGACCGGCGCGCGGACCGCGGGACGGACCAGCCACGCTGACCGGGCCCGCCGGTGTCCATGCCCTTGCGTCCACTCAACGAAGGAGGTGATCCCTTGGCCAGTACCAGTTTCCGCAACCCGGCACGGGCAAGCGATCGCCGCTCCGGCAACTAGCCGAGTCGAGCGAACACCTCTGTCCGCACTGACGACGGTTGCCTTCGCGGCATCGCGTCGGGCTTGCGGTAACAGTTGAACGGCGCCGTCGGAGTTCATCCGGCGGCGCCGCTTTTTTTCGGCCATGTCGCGCTTCGACCCACCCGCGCCGCCCGCCCGCAATCGAACACAGCGAATCGCAAGCCCGTGGTGGCAGCCAGGGCGCCGCCTGCTCGCCCGGTTACCGTTCCCCCATTACATTTTCCGCACTGTCGGCCTGTCAACCCGAATGATCCGAACCATGTCGAGCGTACTCCCCGACCTTACCCGTCCGCCGCTCACGGTGCTGACGGAAGAAGAAGAGATGTTCCGCGATACCGTGCGTCAGTTCGCGGAAGATACGATCGCGCCGCGCGTCACCGAGATGGACGAGAACGCACGCCTGGATCCGGACCTGGTCCGACAGCTCTTCGAGCTCGGCCTGATGGGTATCGAGATACCGGATGCGATGGGCGGTGCCGGCGCATCGTTCTTCACGGCAGTCCTCGTCGTCGAGGAACTGTCGCGCATCGATCCGAGCGTGGGCGTACTCGTGGACGTGCAGAACACGCTCGTCAACAACGCCATCCTGCGCTATGGGAATGCCGCGGTGCAGGAGAAGTACATGCCCTCGCTGTCCGCTGATACGGTCGGGGCGTACGCGCTCTCCGAAGCGGGCTCCGGCTCCGACGCATTCGCACTGCAGACCCGCGCGCGCGACGAGGGCGACCACTGGGTGCTGGACGGCCGCAAGCTGTGGATCACGAACGGCGGCGAAGCGGGCCTCTTCATCATCTTCGCGAACGTGGATCCCGACGCCGGCTACCGCGGCATCACCGCGTTCCTCGTCGAGCGCGACTTCGATGGTTTCGCCGTCGGCAAGAAGGAGGACAAGCTCGGCATCCGCGCATCCTCCACGACCGAGCTGATCCTCGATGGCTGCCGCGTGCCGAAGGACAACGTGTTGGGCGACGTGG
Organism: uncultured Gemmatimonadaceae bacterium; assembly: GCA_964384585.1. GTDB lineage: Bacteria > Gemmatimonadota > Gemmatimonadetes > Longimicrobiales > RSA9 > DASTYK01. Next base: position 55,521 of record CAYLME010000005.1, read on the forward strand.
GCAAGGGCTACAAGATCGCGATCGAGACCCTCAACGAGGGACGTATCGGCATCGGCGCCCAGATGGTCGGCCTCGCGCAGGGCGCGCTCGACCACACACTGCGCTACGTCCAGGAGCGCGAGCAGTTCGGTCACCCGATCGCCGACTTCCAGGGCGTGCAGTTCCAGCTCGCCGAGATGCGCACGCACCTCGAGGCCTCCCGCCTGCTGGTCTACAACGCGGCCCGTCTCAAGGATGCCGGCCAGCCGTTCGTCGTGGAGGCAGCGATCGCCAAGCTCTTCGCCTCCGAGGCCGCCCAGCAGATCGCCTCGACCTGCATCGACCTGTTCGGCGGCAACGGCTTCACCCGTGAGTACCCCGTCGAGAAGTTCTACCGCGACGCGAAGATCGGCACGATCTACGAAGGTACCACGAACATGCAGAAGCAGACGATTGCGAAGTATATCCTGAGGTGAACGGCGGGCCGGGGCCGGGGCCGGGGCCCGGGCCCGGG
>CAYLME010000006.1:0-54193 GCA_964384585.1 uncultured Gemmatimonadaceae bacterium
GGGTGGCGAAAACGGCGAACTTTATGTGGTTTAAGGGGTTAGAGTGTTGATGCGGCCGTGGTCGGTCGCTTTTCCCGTGTCCATATCCCCAATGGAGACCCTGCTAATGGATCGTGCACGCAACCATCGTCGGCTGGCGCCACTCGCCTTTGTTGCGGCTGTCGCTGCAGCTGCAGTGACTGCAGCGCCGGCCGAGGCGCAGGACGGCGGACGATACCGCGTCCTTGTCCCTGCGCTGGCTCCCCAGGCGGGCGCCAAGGACAATTTCGGCAAGGACGTCGGCAAGGAAGTCCGCAAGGCGCTGGACAACATGGCGACGCACGCGCCGGTCGAGGACAAGGTTCTCAAGGACGCACTCAAGAAGTTCGGCCTGAAGGAAGAGGACATCACGGACTGCATCAAGGCGCGTCAGCTTGCGGTGCAGATCCAGGCCGAGCTGGTGATGTGCGGCACGTACACCGAGTCCGGCAATGACCGTCAGGTGACGACGAAGTTCGTGGTTCCGACCACGGGCGAGGAGTTCCAGGTCGCGCCGTTCGCGTCGAACCAGGCGAAGCAGGCAGCGACGCAGATCGCCGGTGCCTTCGAGCAGTACCTCGGCCAGCTGCGCCTCGCCGTGTTCTGCAACGACGAGCTGCAGCGCCAGGCATGGGACGCGGCCATCGAGCAGTGCGGCAAGGTCGTCGATGCGAATCCGAGCTCGGCTTCGAACCAGTACAACCTGGCGAGCGCGTACATGAACGCCGGCCAGGACGACGTCGCACTGACGACGTTCGAGAAGGCGATCGAGATCAACCCGGTGCACCAGGATGCGATCCTGGCAGCGGGCGTGGTCGCGGCGCGTCTCGGTCAGCAGGACAAGTCGCAGCGCTATCTGCACCAGTACCTCGAGCTGAACCCGGGTGACCAGGCGGTGCGCCTGAAGATCGCGGCGGACATCGCCGCGGCTGGTGACCCGCGCGGTGCACTCATGCTCGTCGAGGAGGGCGGTGCGGCAACGTCGGCCGACGTCGACGTGACGACGCTGCAGTATGCGGGGCACTTCGCACTCGCGTCGGCACGCGAAGCCATCGAGAACACCGGCATGGACGGCAATCGCTCGCCGGACGTGCAGCCGATGCTCGAGAAGGCACTCATGTACTACAACCGCGCATTCGAGATGCAGGGCGCGGAGCCGGACGTCACGATGATGACGAACATGCTCGTCGCCTACCGTCTGCTCGAGCGCACCGACGAGGCCGTTGCATTCGGTGAGCGCGCGATCCAGCGCGTACCGAACGATGCGGCACTGATGTCCGCGTACGCAGATGCACTCGCGGCGGCTGGCAACACCGATCAGGCCTCGCGCATGCTCGACCGCGTCGTGCAGATCGACCCGTCGTACGCGGTCAGCGCGCGCCTCGGATCCTGGCAGCTCCAGGCCGGTAACCTGAGCGCTGCGCAGGCGGCGTTCCGTCGTGCGCTGCAGAACAACGAGGTTGCAAGTGGTGACGACCTGGCACGCCCGATCTTCAGCCAGGGCTACAACACGCACCACAAGAACCGACGCTATGACACCGCGATCTCGTACTACAACGTGGCGCGTGAGTTCGCGACGTCGTCTGCAACGACCGGCATGGTGAACTTCTTCCACGGCTACGCGCTGTTCCAGAAGGGGCTCGACATGCAGAAGCCCAGCACCGCCGCATCCGCGCGCGCGTCGCTGCCGGTCTTCCAGGAGGCCAAGCGCTGGCTCGAGCAGGCCGGTGGCTACACCGAGCAGGCACAGCAGCGCCAGCAGCTCCTGCAGAACATCGATCAGTACATCGAGATCCAGAACGCGCTGATCCGGCGCGGCTGATCGAACGACACTCAGTACGACGACGGGCCGGGGCGCTATGCGCTCCGGCCCGTTCTTCTTTTTCCGGGTGCCGTCCGCTCACCACCCCCACTCCACTCCCGCCCAGGGCGGATCCGACGCGGGCGCGTGCCTCACGTTGACCTTCGTCAGCGCGAGTGGGGAGCCGTCCCATGGACTGCCCATTGTCATCCCATCCACGGATGCTCGCAAAGCGCGCGCAACGGCCGGAAGAAAACTCTTGACGTGAATATGGGTGGGGCGTAGTATGGTGGCGCGAAGTGGGAGGAAGTGGGGAGAAGTGGGGAACCCCGAGTCCTCCAGATCGCCAAACAGCAAGGAGCCATTTTTGGCCGGCACGCGCGCCCCGTCGCGGGTCAAGTTTCTGGGCAGTTACCAGAACCAGCTCGACAGCAAAGGTCGGGTCAGTCTGCCAGCCGCGTTCAGGCGGGAGGCGGCGGACCAGGCATTTGTGCTCGTGCAGGCGCACGCCCCGTCGCTGACGCTGTATCCGGAAGGCACATGGGCGGGGGTGGAGGAGCGGTTGCAGGAGCTGCTGCGTCGTCAGCCGGACGCGCGCCTGTGGGTGCTGCGGATGATGTCGAACGCGGTGGAGGTGATTCCTGACGCGCAGGGTCGCATCCTGATTCCTGCCCGTCTGAAGGATGCAGCGCGGCTCGATGGACAGGCGCTGCTGGTTGGGGCGATCGACAAGGTCGAGATCTGGAACCCGGAGCTGTTCGAGGGCGCCGTAGGCGAGCAGAGCGGCGATTTCGAGCGGTTCGCATCGCAGATCTTCCTGTAGATGACGCGCACCTATCACGACCCGGTGATGGTGCGGGAAGTGGTAGCGCACCTGGGTGCCGAGTCGGGCGGCCTGTATTTCGACGGCACGCTGGGCGGCGGCGGCCACACGGAGGCGATCCTCGAGGCAGGCGCGGACACGCGCGTGCTCGCGGTGGACCAGGATCCGGACGCACTGGCTACGGCAGGCAAGCGGCTGGAGCGGTACGGTGCGCGCGTGCAGCTGGTCGAGTCGAACTTCGCGGATGCTGCGGAGCAGCTGGAGGAGCCGCTGGCCGGCGCGCTGCTCGACCTGGGCATCTCATCCCACCAGATCGACATGGAAACGCGGGGCTTTTCCTTCCGGCCCGGCACACCCCTGGATATGCGTATGGCAGCGGGCTCGTCCGTCGCGACGGCGGCCGACCTGTTGAACGAGCTGGACGAGCGCGAGCTGGCGGACGTGTTCTATCGCTACGGCGAGGAGCGTCGCTCGCGGCGTCTGGCGGGAGAGGTAGTACGGCGGCGCCGCACGAGGCCGTTCCGCACGAGCGACGACCTGCTGGCGGCGATCGATGCTGCGCTGGGCGCACGAACGACGAACCAGGACCGTGCGCGGATCTTCCAGGCGCTCCGGATTGCGGTAAACGACGAGATGGGCGTGCTCGCGCGTGCACTGCCTGCGCTGCGCGATCGCCTGCAGCCGAACGGCGTGTTCGTCGTGCTGTCGTATCACTCGCTGGAGGACCGGCAGGTGAAGGATGCATTTCGCGAGTGGAGCCGCGACTGTGTCTGTCCACCGGAACTGCCCGTGTGCCGGTGCCGTGGCCGCGCACTGGGTGGCGTGATGACGCGCAAGCCGGTAGTGGCGAGTGCAGAGGAGGTCGCAGCGAACCCGCGGGCGCGCAGTGCGAAGTTGCGCGCGTGGCGGAAGGCGGCCTGATGGCGGCGCGCGGCACGATCCGCACGGCGGTCGCATTCGCGGCTCTCTTCGCAGCGCTGACGAGCGTGGTGTGGCGTCAGAGCCGCGCGCTCGAGGTCATGCGTGACCTGGACGCGGTGCGGCAGGATCGTGCGCTGGCGGAGGCGGAGCGTTCGCGCCTCGTGCATGAAGCACAGCGGCTCGAGAGTCGGCCGCGCGTGCTCGCGACGGCGGCATCGCGGCTGGACCTGCGTGTACCGGCTGCGACCGAGATCGTGATCCTGAGTGATACGACGGAGGCACTGCGGTGAGCCGGCGCAAGGAGACTGCGCCGCAGCCGTCGGCCCTGCGTCGTCGCATGCTGCTGGCGGGCGTGCTCTGTGGCGCGGCCCTGGTCCTCGCGCGTACGGCGCAACTCACGCTGGGCGAGGGCGTGGAGTGGGCCGAGCGTGCGGAGCAGCAGCAGGAGCAGGGGCTCGCACTACCGGCGCCGCGCGGCACGATCTACGATCGCAATGGTGTTCCGCTCGCGGCCAGCCGTGACGTATACCGCATTGCGATCGCACCGCGCGAGGTAACCGATCGCGAGCGGGTGATCGGCATCCTCACGGACGTGGCTGGTGTCAGTCCACGCGAAGCGCGGCGGGTCACGGACGTGTCGCGTCGCTGGGTGGTCCTGCGCGGTCGCTTCGGCGCGCCGGCGCGCGAGGCGCTGGACGGGGTGCAGGGCGTGCACTTCGAGACGGTACAGCAGCGGTTCTATCCGCACGGCACGATCGCGCACGAGCTGCTCGGCCGCGTGAATGCGGAGGGCACGGCGCTGGGCGGCCTCGAGCTCGAGCTGGACGAGGTGCTGCGCGGAGAGCCTGGTCGCGCGACAGTGCGTCGCGACGCGCGCGGACGCCCGATCCCGGGCGCGATGGTGCGCGTGCTCGAGCCCAAGCCTGGCCAGGACGTCTACCTCTCGCTCGATGCGGAGCTGCAGTCGATCGCCGACGAAGCGCTGCGTGTCGCGATCGACAGCACGCGCGCGGCGGGCGGTGAGTTCCTGCTGCTCGATCCGCGCACGGGTGATGTGCTTGCCGCTGCGAGCCGCAGCAAGGACGGCGCTGCGAGCAACTGGCGCGCGGTGACCGAGCCGTACGAGCCGGGCTCGACCATCAAGCCGTTCCTGGTTGCATCGCTGCTTGCGGCCGGCCGCGCACACATGACGGACAGCGTGTTCGCCGAGCAGGGTAACTGGACGTATCTCGGCCGCACGATCAGCGACGTGCATGGCTACGGCTGGCTGACGGTGCACGAGGCGCTGCAGAAGTCGTCGAACGTGGCGCTTGCGAAGCTCGCGATGCGGCTCGATCCGGCGACGCAGTACCAGTACCTGCGTGACTTCGGTTTCGGCTCGCCGACCGCTGTCGCGTATCCCTCGGAGAGCGGTGGCCTGCTGCGCGCGCCGCGCAACTGGTCGCGGCAGTCCCAGCCGTCGCTTGCGATCGGGTACGAGATCTCGGTCACCCCGCTGCAGATCGCGCTGGCGTATGCGGCGCTCGCGAATGGCGGCGAGCTGCTCGAGCCGCGACTCGTGCGCGAGGTACGCTCGCGGGATGGACGTGTGCAGCAGTCGTTCGAGCGCGAGGTTGTACGGCGCGTCATTCCGGAGGACGTATCGGAGCAGCTGCGGGCCGCGCTGGTCGACGTCGTCGAGGGTGGCACCGGCCGGCAGGCCGCGCTCGGCCCGTTCGTGGTGGCCGGCAAGACCGGAACGGCACGCATCGCGGAGGGCGGTCGCTACGTGCCGGGCGCGTACACGGCGTCGTTCGCAGGCTACTTCCCCGCGGATGATCCGCAGCTCGTATTCCTCGCCAAGGTGGATGAGCCGAAGGGCGCGTACTACGGCGGTGCGACGGCGGCACCGATCACGCGCACCGCGCTCGAGGCCGCACTGGCCGCGCATCACGCCCCGTTCGATCGGCGCACGATTGCCGCGGAGGCAGCGGCGCTGCCCGAGACGCCGGCGATCCCTGCGGCGGCGCTGCGGCACGACGCTGCGCGCACGCTGGAGGCGCGCGGCCCGTTCGTGCTCGCTCTCGACGAGTCTGCGCCGGGTCAGCCGGCGGCGAGTGTGCAGCAGGTCGAAGTTCCGGACGTGATCGATCTGTCGCTGCGTGATGCGGTGCGTGCGCTGCACGCAGCGGGCGTTCGCGTGCAGGTGGACGGAGCCGGTGTCGTGAACGCGATGTGGCCCGATGCGGGCGCGACGGTGGCGCAGGGCACGCTGGTGCGCATCCGGGCGGTGATACGATGACTCGCCTGTACGACGTGCCACTGCAGGTGATCGTCGAGCGACTCGACGAGGCAGGACTTCTGGCCGGCCCGCGGCCGGAAGCCGACGTACACGTGCGCGGCATCGCGGACGACAGTCGTCGCGTCCAGCCCGGCATGCTGTTCTGCGCATGGCAGGGCACGGCGCGTGACAGTCATGACTTCATTCCGCTCGCGCTTCGCTCCGGTGCTGCCGCCGTGATGGCGGAGCGGGCCGATGAAGGCGCTGCGGCGCCGCGCATCGTGGTGCGTGACGGACGCCGCGCAGCAGCTGTCGCAGCGAGCGTCGTCTATGGTGACCCGCAGGACGAGCTGGTCCTGATCGGCGTGACCGGCACGAACGGGAAGACGACGACGGCGTGGCTGATCCGGCACGTGCTCGCGGCGCGCTGGCCGAGTGCATCGCTCGGCACACTGGGCGCCGTGCTCGAGCGCGGACAGATCGTGAGCGGCAGCGACACACTGACGACACCCGGCCCCGTCGAGCTGGCAGCAACGCTGCGCGCACTCGTCGATCGCGGTGTGCGGGCGCTCGCGATGGAGGCGTCATCGCATGCGCTGCACCAGGGACGCATGCACGGATTGCGTTTCGCGGCCGGTGTGTTCACCAACCTGAGCCGCGACCATCTCGACTATCACGGCACACTCGAGGCGTACCTCGATGCGAAGCTGCAGCTCGAGGACCTGCTGAAAGAGGATGGCTGGGCGATCGCGAACGCGGACGACCGCGCGTGGGACTCGCTCGGCGCCAAGGGCGCGCGGCTGCTGCGCTTCGGCATCCATCACGACGCCAACGTGACAGCGCGCGAGCTGGAGATCGACGGTCGTGGCGCACACTTCCGCCTGGAGACACCGGCTGGTGGCGTACCCGTTACGCTGCCGTTGCTGGGCGCCTACAACGTGTCGAATGCGCTGGCCGCCGCGGCAGTCGGCGTTGCACTCGGATTCGCGCCGGACGAGGTCGCGCTTCAGCTCGAGAGTACGCCACAGGTGCCCGGTCGGCTCGAGCGGCTGACCGCGCTGCCGTGCCCGGTGCTGCGCGACTACGCGCACACGCCGGATGCGCTCGAGCGCGCCCTCGCGACGCTTCGGCCATTGACGGACGGGCGCGTCATCGTCGTCTTCGGCGCCGGCGGCGATCGTGACCGCGGGAAGCGTGCGCTCATGGGCAGTGCGGCGCAGGAGGGTGCTGATGTCGCGATCGTGACGTCGGACAATCCGCGCACCGAGGACCCCGACGCGATCATCGACGAGATCGTGACCGGGATGCGACCGGGTTATGTGCGGATCACCGACAGGCGCGACGCGATCGCTGCCGCGCTCGACATGGCTGCAGCCGATGACATCATCCTGCTCGCCGGCAAGGGTCACGAAACCTACCAGGTGATCGGTACGGCGAAGCTGCCTTTCGATGAAGCCACGATCGTGCACGAGCTGGTCGAGACCGCGAACGGAGCGGCCCGATGAGCGCGTGGACGCATGCGGCGGTCTGCGCTGCACTCGGCATCGGTACGGACGCGCAGGCAGACGGTACGGTTTACACGGGCATCAGCACGGACACGCGTTCAATCGAGCAGGGACAGGTGTTCGTCGCGCTCGTCGGTGAGCATCACGACGCCCACGACTACCTGGCACAGGCCGCACAGGCGGGCGCCACGGCCGCGGTGGTACAGCGCGTCCCGGCGGGCGCACCCGATTCGATTCATTACTACGTGGTCGAGGATACGCTGCGTGCGCTCGGCCGGCTCGGCCGATTCCATCGCCGCCGCATGAACTGGACGGTCGTCGCCGTCGCGGGTGCGAATGGCAAGACGACCACGAAGAACCTGTTGCAGGCTGCACTGTCGCCCAGGTACCGGGTGCATGCGACGACGGGCAACCTGAACAACCTGATCGGTGCACCGCTGACGCTGCTCGCCGCGCCGGACGGCACGGAGGTCGTCGTTTCCGAGATCGGCACGAACATGCCCGGCGAGGTTGCGCGGCTGGCGGGCATCGTGGAGCCGGACGTCGCGGTGATCACGTCGATCGCTGCGGAGCATCTCGAAGGGCTGGGCGACATCGACGGTGTACTGCGCGAAGAAACGTCCGTGCTGCCGTGGTTGTCCGCGCGCGGCATGGCGGCAGTACCGGATGAGCCGGCGTCACTCGCGGCACGGGCGCGCGCACTCGTGCCGCGAGTGGTCGTCGTCGGCAGCAGCAACGATGCCGACGCGGCCTACCGCGCTGCCAACGTTCGCCTCGATGACAGCGGCGCCGTCCGTTTCGAGTGGCAGAACCGGACGGTCGCGCTGCAGCTGCGCGGCCGGCACAACGCGCGCAATGCGCTGCTCGCGCTCGCCATCGCGAGCGAGCTGGGTGTGGATACGGACGCATCGATCGCCGGCCTGGCGCAGCTCGCACCAGCGAAGATGCGCGGCGAGTTCATGCGTTACGGCGACATGACGGTGATTGCGGACTGCTACAACGCGAATCCTGCAAGCGTGCAGGCTGCAATGGACCTGCTCGTCTCACTGCCGCGCGGGGGCGGTCGTGTCGCGGTCCTCGGCACGATGCGCGAGCTGGGTGCGGAGAGCGCGCGACTGCACGATGAGACGGCTGCCGAGGTGGCGGCCAGTGATGTGGACCTGATCGTCGCGACGGGCGAGTTCGTCGCGGCGTTCGACGCGCACGCGGACGAGCTGGGTGACCGGCTCATTCGCCAGAGCGACCCGCTCGAGGCGTATGATCGCTTCGCGGGCCGGCTGCGCGGCGACGAGGTCGTTCTGCTGAAAGGATCGCGGGGTGTCGCTCTCGAGCGACTGTTGCCGCGGTTCGAAGAAAAATGGGGAGTGCTCCACCCGCACGGGGAGGCCTTCGGGTCGCGGGCGATCGAAACGATTACCGACGAGCGTGATGACGCGCTGTCGGCGGAGCACCCCCGTAACACCAATGCGCACGAGCGCGGGAAGGCGTAGGCGATGCTCTATCACCTGCTGTACCCGCTGGCGGATCAGTACTCGTTCCTGAACCTGTTCCGCTACATCACGTTCCGCGCAGCGGGCGGCATGGCGACGTCCATCGTGATCGCATTCCTGTTCGGGCCGGCGATCATCCGGTGGCTGCAGCGCCTGCGCTTCGGTCAGGTCGTGCGGCAGGAAGGACCGCAGTCGCACCTGTCGAAGGCGGGAACGCCGACGATGGGCGGCGTGCTCATCATCGTTGCGACCATGCTCGGCACACTGCTGTGGGCGGACCTCACGAACGAGTACGTGCTGCTGGCGATGGCAGTGATGGTCTGGCTCGGCGCGCTCGGCTTCCTCGACGACTATCTCAAGGTCGTGCGCCGCCGGACGGAAGGGCTGGTCGGCAAGTACAAGCTGGTCGGGCAGGGAATGATCGGCATCATCGTCGGTGTGGTGCTGCTCTTCTGGCCGGTCTCGGACATTCCGACGCACTGGACGAGCGTGCCGTTCTTTGCCGACTACCATGTCGTATTCCTCATCCCGGCGCTGTTCATTCCGTGGGTGATGCTCGTGCTCGCCGGCAGCTCGAACGCCGTCAACCTGACTGATGGGCTGGACGGCCTCGCGGGTGGTCTGTCCGCGATCGCCGCGGCGACTTTCGCCGTGTTTGCGTACGTGATCGGACGCGTGGACACGTCGAACTATCTCGGCCTGTTCTACATGGCCGGCGCCGGCGAGCTGTCGATCTTCTGCGTGGCGATTGCGGGTGCAACTCTCGGCTTCCTGTGGTTCAATGCGCACCCGGCGGAAGTATTCATGGGCGACACCGGCTCGCTCGCGCTCGGCGGAGCGCTCGGTGTCGTGGCGGTGCTGATCAAGGCGGAGTTCGTGCTCGTGATCGTCGGCGGCGTGTTCGTGGTCGAAGCGCTGAGCGTGATGGGACAGGTGGGCTGGTTCAAGTACACCGCGCGTACGCGGGGCCGTGGTGAGCGGTTGCTGGAGATGGCGCCGCTGCACCATCACTTCGAGAAGCGGGGCTGGGCAGAGAGCAAGATCATCATGCGCTTCTGGATCCTCGGGATCCTGTGCAGTCTGGTGGCCTTCAGCACACTGAAGATCCGGTGATGACGAACGTCGGCATCCTGGGACTGGCGCGCAGCGGGCGCGCGGCAGCGCGGCTCGCGCTGTCGCGGGGCGCGCGCGTGTACGCCTCGGATACCGGCGATACGGCCGAGCTGCGCGCGGCGGCGGAGGAGATTCGCAGTGCTGGCGGCGAGGCGCAGACGGGCGGTCACGACGTCGCGCGGCTCGCGCAGTGCGACACGATCGTGATCAGTCCGGGCATTCCGCCGACGATCACGCTCCTTTCGGATGCGCGCATCGCGCACGTGCCGCGCATCTCGGAACTGGAGTACGCATTTCGCCACCTCGATGCACCGGTCATCGCAGTTACGGGCACGAACGGCAAGAGCACGACGACTGTGCTCGCCTCCCATCTGCTCACGACAGCCGGCTATGATGCGCCGGCCGCCGGCAACATCGGTACGCCGCTCTCCGAGGTTGCGCTGCGCAATGAGGCGCCGGACTGGGTGGTCGTGGAGGCGAGCTCGTTCCAGCTCGCGGACGTCGACAGTTTCGCACCGCGCATCGGTGTCGTGACGAACCTGGCGCCGGATCACCTCGATCGCTACGCGAGCGTGCAGGACTACTACGCAGACAAGGCGCATCTCTTCGACAACGCGTCCAGCGGGAGCACGTGGGTTCTCAACGGGGAGGAGGCCCACGTGCTTTCGCTGGCCGCGGATGCGCCCGGCACACGCTACGTATTCCGTGTTCATTCAGAACTCGCGCCGGGTGAGCGCGGCGGGTGGTTGAGCGGTGAGCAGCTGGTGCTGAACACGAGCGGTACAGCGACAGTCCTGCTGAACACGGCGGAGCTGCGCATCCTGGGCCGCCACAACCATGCGAACGCGCTTGCCGCCGCGATTGCATCCGTCAGCGCCGGTGCGGACATCGATGCCGTGCGCGACGGGCTCCGCACGTTCCCTGGTTTGCCGCACCGTCTCGAGGTGATCGGCGAGCGGGATGGCGTGCTCTGGATCAATGACTCGAAGGCGACGAACGTGTCGTCAGCGCGCGTCGCGCTCGAGAGCATGACGCGGCCGACCGTGCTGCTGCTTGGTGGTCTCCACAAGGGCGAGCCCTACACGGCGCTGACCGATGAGCTCCATGCACACGTGCGGCTTGTCATCGCGTACGGCGCGGCTGCGGACATCATCGAGCGTGAGCTGCGCGGAACGGTCGCGCTCGAGCGGGTGCACGGCACCTTCGACGACGTGGTACGCCATGCCGCAGCACGCACGCGTCCCGGCGAGGCGTTGCTGCTGTCGCCGGCATGCGCGAGCTACGACATGTTCCGCAATTACGAGGAGCGTGGTGACGCGTTCCGCGCACACGCACGGGGTGAGGCGTGAGTCGGGCTGCTGTTGCGCCGCGGGCGCACGCGGATCTGAACGCGCATGCGCTGTCGCGCCTGGGCCGCGGCTGGGAAGCGCCCGTGCTGCTGCTGCTCGCCGTCGCGCTTCTGTCGTTCGGACTGATCGCCGTGTACAGCGCCAGTGCGGTCAAGGCACAGACGGACGGGCTCGCCGACTATCACTTCGTGATCCGCCAGGCCATCGGCGGCTCGCTCGGCCTGCTCGTCCTCGCCGTGATGGCATACCTCGACTATCGCATCCTGCGCTTCTTCGCGTGGCCGATGCTGCTCGTGGTGATCGGGCTGCTCGTCTTCGTGCTGCTGCCCGGCACGGAGAGCCTGGCGCCGCGCGTGAACGGTGGTCGCCGCTGGATCGACCTGGGCGTGATCCAGGGACAGCCGTCCGAGCTGGCGAAGCTGGTGCTGATCATCTGGACGGCCGCTGTCGCGGTACGCAAGCAGGACCGGCTGAACAGCATGAGCAAGGGACTGCTGCCGTTCCTGCTCGTCTGGGGCACCGTCGCGACGCTCATCATGATGCAGCCGAGCATGTCGGCGGCAGCACTCGTGGTGCTGCTCGCGGCGCTCGTGCTCTTCGCAGGCGGCGCACGCATCGGTCACTTCGTGGTACTCGGCGCGCTGATGCTGCCGTTCCTGCTCACGCAGGTGAGCAGTGTCAGCTACCGCATGCGTCGCATTCTCGCGTTCGTCGATCCGACGCACGACCCGGCGGGCGTGAGCTACCAGATCACGCAGGCGCTGATCGCGCTCGGCAGCGGTGGGCTGCTCGGCCGCGGGCTGGGTCACGGGCAGCAGAAGTTCGGCTTCCTGCCGGAGCCCCACAACGACTTCATCTTCGCGATGATCGGTGAGGAGTGGGGCTTCATGGGGATGGCGCTGCTGGTGGTCGGCTACACCGCGTTTGCACTGGTCGGCTATCGTGTCGCACGCAGCGCGCCCGACCTGTTCGGCAGCCTGCTCGCGATCGGGGTGACCAACCTGATCGTGGTACAGGCACTGCTGCACATGATGGTGAACAGTGCGCTCATTCCGACGACGGGCGTGACCCTGCCGTTCATCTCGTACGGCGGCTCGAGCCTGATCGTGTGCATGGCCGCAGTCGGTGTCCTGATGAACGTGGCCCGCCGCTCCGTCAGGGAGGCCGAATGAGCCGCGTACTCTTTGCCGGCGGCGGCACGGGGGGACACCTGTATCCCGCGCTCGCACTCGCGGACGCGCTGCAGGAAGTTCGCCCGGGTACGGAAGTGCATTTCGTCGGCGCGCAGCGCGGCGTGGAAGCGCGTGTGCTGCCGCAGCGCGGTGTGCCACACACGCTGCTGCCGTTTCATCCGGTCTATCGCGCGCAGGTCTGGCGCAACGTGAAGACGATGGCCGGCCTGTCGCGCAGCTTCCTCGGTCTCGCGCAGCTGTTCCTGCGTTTCTCGCCGCGGCTCGTCGTTGCGACGGGCGGCTACGCGAGTGCGCCGGCGGCAATGTTCGCCGTGGCGGCCGGTGTGCCGATCGCGCTGCAGGAACAGAACTCGTTCCCGGGTCTGACCGTGCGCATGCTGGCTCGATTCGCGGCGCAGGTGCACCTGGGCTTCCCGGAAGCAGCCGAACGCATGAAGCCCGGTCGCAGTACGGAGGTGTTCGCACTCGGCAATCCGATCCGTCCGCCGGCAACGGTCGATCGTGCGGCCGCACGCACGCGTTTCGGCCTGCAGCCGGACGCGACGGTCGTACTGATCGTGGGCGGCAGCCAGGGCGCGCTCGCGCTGAACGAAGCACTGCTGGATGCACTGCGCAGCGTTGCGTCCGGTGCGCTGCAGCAGCCGGACTCAAAGCTGGAAATCCTGTGGGCCACGGGGCCGAACCACATCGACGCTATCAGCAGCGAGATCGAGCGCCTGGGCGTGGGCGGCTGGGTCCACCCTGTGGGTTACATCGACGCGATGAACGATGCGCTCGGCTCCGCCGACGTCGCTGTCTCGCGTGCCGGTGCGATGGCCACGGCAGAGCTGCTCGCGTGGGGCGTTCCGATGCTGCTCGTGCCGCTGCCGACCGCGGCCGCCGACCATCAGGCGCACAACGCAGCGGCGCTCGATGCCGCAGGCGCCGCACTGCACCTGCCGCAGGCAACGCTCACCGGCACCGGGCTCTGGAGTGCACTCGGCGGATTGCTGGCGGACCCGTCACGTCGTACGGCGATGCGTGCGGCAGCACTGGAGCGCGCGCACCCGAACGCTGCGCACGAGATCGCAATGCAGCTGGCGCGACTGCTGCCGGGGGCCGCATGAGCAGCGTGGACCTCCTGACGCTCGCGCAGCGCGGCACGATCCATTTCATGGGGATAGGCGGAGCCGGCATGTCGGCGCTCGCGCACGCACTGATCCGCTCCGGTGCGCGCGTGACGGGGTGTGATCTGCACGCGACGTCGGCGCAGGCACTGCTCGGTGATCGCGTGCAGGTGAGCCCGCGGCACGATCCGGCGCATGTCGCGGATGCAGCTGCCGTGGTCGTCACCTCGGCGGTGCCGCAGTCGCACCCGGAGCTGCAGGCGGCGCGGGATCGCGGCATCCCGGTGCTCAAGCGCGCGCAGGCGCTCGGCGCGTTCGTGAACTCCGGTACCGTGCTCGCGGTCGCCGGCACGCACGGGAAGACGACGACGACCGCGATGCTCACCACGATCCTGGACGCCGCCGACCTCGACCCGACCGCATTCGTCGGCGGGCGCGTGAATGCGTGGGGTGGCGGTCTGCGCTCCGGCGCAAGCCGCCTGTTCGTGGTGGAAGCCGATGAGTACGACCGCTCGTTCCTGACGCTGCAGCCGAACGCGGTCGCGGTCACGTCGGTCGAAGCTGATCACATGGACATCTACGGCACCATCGAGGCGATCCACGACGCGTTCCGCGAGCTGCTCGCGCGCGTGCCGGCTGACGGCGTGATCGCACTGTGCGCGGACGACGAGGGTGCATCCTCGCTGTTGCCCGCGGGCGATGCGCGTGTGCTGCGCTACGGTACACGCTCGTATGCCGGGCTGCGCGCCGTGGACATCGCGCCTTCGGGCAGCAGCACGCGCTTCAATGTCCAGCTGAACGATGAGCCGCTCGGGCCGGTGACACTGGGCGTGCCGGGCCTGCACAACGTACGCAACGCGCTCGCCGCGATTGCACTCGCAATGCACGTCGGTGCTCCATTCGACGCGGTGCAGCGCGCGTTGCCCACGTTCGGCGGTGTTGCCCGCCGTTTCCAGGTCGTGGGCACAGCACGCGGCGTGACGTTCGTGGACGACTACGCGCACCATCCGACCGAGATCGCCGCGACGCTCGCAGCCGCGCGCAGCGTGTACCCCGGCCGACGCATCATCGCGGTATTCCAGCCGCACCTCTACAGTCGCACGCGCGACCTGGCCGCGGAATTCGGCTATGCGCTCGCGCAGGCGGACGGCGTGTGGGTAACCGACGTGTACGCCGCGCGCGAAGAGCCGCTCGAGGGCGTGAGCGGCGAGCTGATCGTGAACGCTGCACGCCGCGCCGGCGCAGACGGCGTGCACTACGTGCGGACGCTGGACGACCTGCAGGTCGAGCTCGCGCGCGTGCTCGCTCACGACGACGTCTGTATCGGCATGGGAGCGGGCGACATCGACACCGCGATCCGGGCCGTCTACGCACGTTTCGTGGAGGCCGCATGATCGGGCGCATCCTGCGGATCCGCTGGCTGCGCGTGCTGGGCGCAGCATTGCTCGTGACCGGTACTGCGGCCGCGGCGCCGCTCGGACTGCGCAGTACCGGTGCGTTTCACGTCGAGCGTGTCGAGGTGCTCGGCACGCGGTACATGACGCCGCAGGCCGTGCTCGCCGCGAGCGGCATCGGGAGCGACGCGAGTGTATTCGACGACGCAGCGCCGTGGCATGAGCGGCTGGTCGCGCATCCGATGATTGCGGACGTCGAGATCGAGCGGCGCGTGCCGGACACGATCGTGCTGCGCGTAACGGAAGCGGAGCCCGTCGCGTGGGCGCGCACGCCGGAACTGGTCGCGATCAGCGCGGAAGGCCACGCGCTCACGTTCGATCCGACGAGCGAGGCGCTCGACCTGCCGGTGCTGGGAGTCGCATCGCGGCCCGCATCGAACGGTCGTTTCGCGGACCATGCGACCGTACGCATGGCGGCCGCAATCGCGATGATCCGGCTGCACGAGCCGGCACTGGCCGGCTGGGTGTCGGAGATCGCGCCGGCCGATGGCGGCGGTATCCGGCTCGTGCTGCGCGGGCCGACCGGCGCGGAGGTACTGCTGCCGGAGACGCTGACGCCCGAGCGGCTGCGCGAGCTGCGACTCACACTCGCCGATCTCGGTGCGCGCGGTGAGCTGAGTAATCTGCGCCGCGTCGAGGCACGCTACAACGACCAGATCGTCGTGACGCCAGGTCGCGACCGTACAAGGAAGCAGGGCTGAGGATGACGACCCGAGCGAATCTCGTTGCCGGCCTCGATATCGGCTCCACGAAGACGTGCGCGGTCATCGCGGAAGTCGCGAGCGTGGTGAAGGGGCAGGCGTCGATCAAGGTGCTGGGCGTCGGGCAGTCGAAGACCGGCGGCATGCGTCGCGAGGTGGTCACCGACATCGAAGGCACGACCGACTCGGTGCGCGCCGCGATGAAGGAAGCCGAGCTGATGGCGGGTGTGTCGTGCGAGCGCGTCTTCACGGGCGTCGCGGGCGAGTACATCCACGCGCGCACGTCCAATGGTGTCGTCGCGGTGCACGGCGAGGAGATCGCGGCGGCGGACGTGAAGCGCGTGCACGAGGTCGCGCGTGCCGTGGTCGTACCGGCAGACCGGGAAGTGCTGCACGTACTGCCGCAGGAATACATCGTGGACGAACAGCGCGGTATCCGCGACCCGATCGGCATGGCCGGCACGCGACTCGAGGCCGAGGTCTACATCATCACGAGCGCGATCAACGCGAGCCAGAACCTGCGCAAGGCCGTGAGCCGCGCAGGCTACCGTATCGAGCGCACGATCCATGAGCCGCTCGCGACCGCGCACGCGGTGCTGACGGACGATGAAAAGGACGTCGGCGTCGCACTTGTCGATCTCGGCGGTGCAACGACGGAGCTTGCGATCTTCCGTGAAGGCAAGATGCGTCACCTCGCCTCGATTCCATGGGGCGGCTCGACCGTGACGAACGACCTCGCCAAGGGTCTCTCGATCACGTTCGCAGAGGCGGAGAAGGCGAAGGAGAAGCACGGCGTCGCATACACGCAGCTCGTCGATCCACGCGACAGCGTGGAGCTGCCGGGTCCGGGCCCGGGCTCGAAGCGGCTCGTCGCACGCGAGCTGATCGCGCACATCATCGAGCAGCGTCTCGACGAAATCCTCGGGCTGGTCGCACGCGAGATCGAGAACGCCGGTGAGAGCGGCAAGCTGGGCGCAGGTGCGGTGCTGACCGGCGGCGGTGCTGGCCTCGAGGGCGCGACCGAAGTCGCGCAGCACGCGTTCAGCATGCCGGTCCGTATCGGGATCGCGGGTGAGGGACTGGGCGGTCTCGCGGACTCGGTCAAGCGGCCGCAATTCGCAACGGCGACCGGGCTGGCACTGATGGGCGCCGACTACGCGCTCGAGGCGGGCATCGGAGGGCGGTGGGGCGAGAGCGCGATCGTGCGGATCGGGAACTGGTTGCGGGAGTTCTTCTAGGGGAATGGCGGGCCGGGGCCGGGGCCGGTTGCGAACGGCGGGAACAGCGGGAACAGCGGGAAGCAGCAGCGCCTTCGGGCGATTCGAAATAGATGACCATCTGCACACGCGGCGTGTGCAGTGGAAACGAAACAGGGCCGTTCCAGGCCCCGGGCCCAGGGCCCGGGCTCCGGCCCGCAGTCACTCGAAACAGGGTCTCACTCACCCAGGGGTCGGCATCGGGCCGGCCGTATTCAGGAGGTAGGCATCATGGTTTTCCAGTTTGAGGATACGGCCGTACAGAACGCGCGGATGAAGGTCATCGGTGTTGGCGGCGGCGGTGGTAACGCTGTGAACCGGATGATCGCGGAGGACCTCGACGGCGTCGATTTCCTGAGCGTGAATACGGACGCGCAGGCGCTCAAGCTGTCGAGTGCGCAGACGAAGATTCAGATCGGCAAGAAGCTGACGCGCGGGCTGGGTGCCGGTGCGCGTCCGGAGATCGGCCGCCAGGCGATCGAGGAGAGTCGCGAGGAAGTGGCGCAGGTGCT
Source organism: uncultured Gemmatimonadaceae bacterium (assembly GCA_964384585.1). Lineage (GTDB taxonomy): Bacteria > Gemmatimonadota > Gemmatimonadetes > Longimicrobiales > RSA9 > DASTYK01. Next base: position 17,503 of record CAYLME010000006.1, read on the forward strand.
CGAGGGTGCCGACCTGGTGTTCGTTACGGCGGGCATGGGTGGTGGTACGGGTACGGGGGCTGCGCCGGTCATCGCGGAGATCGCGCGCGAGATGGGGGCGCTCACGATCGGCATCGTGACACAGCCGTTCCTGTTCGAGGGCAAGAAGCGCATGCGGCAGGCGGAGATGGGCCTGGCCGAGTTGAAGCGGTGTGCCGATACGGTCATTGTGGTGCCCAACGAGCGGCTGCTGAGTGTCGTCGGGAAGGGTACTTCTTTCCGGGATGCGCTAAAAAAGGCGGACGAGGTGCTGCTCCACGCGACGCAGGGCATCAGCGATCTCATCCATGTGACGGGTGAGGTAAACGTTGATTTCGCTGACGTTAGGACGATCATGATGAGCCGCGGACCGGCCCTGATGGGGACCGGTTTCGGTACGGGCGAGAATCGTGCAATGGAGGCAGCCCAGGAAGCGATCTCGAGCCCGCTGCTGGACAACGTGACGATCGAGGGTGCCGCCGGCGTCCTGATCAACATCACGGGCGGAATGGACCTCACCATTGACGAGGTCACGACGATCGCCTCCATTATCCAGGAAGCCGCGGGCGACGACGCCGAGATCATCTTTGGTGCGGTCCATGACCCTTCGATGGAGGGTTCGGTCCGTGTCACTGCCATTGCCACCGGCCTGGAGAAGGTGGAAGAGCAGCCCGTGCGCGACAATCTTGTTCGACCGAACTTCGGCAACACACGCACGGTCATGCCGTCGGCACCGCGGCAGCAGTCGATCCCGATGGAGCCTGCGTATGCGCGTCACGCGCAACCGGCAGTCGCCGGTGCAGGTGCCGGACGGGTGATGATGGCGGAAGCGATGCCGTTCCCGCGGCCGCCGCAGAGCCCGATCGCGCGGCACCAGGTCGCGGACCTGGATATTCCGACGTTCATTCGTCGGCAGATGGACTGACAGGGCAACGATCACCGCTCGCGTAAAGGATCAACGGTTCGATGCCGAACCTATTCAAATCAGTGATGTTGCTGCTGATCGCCGGGGTCAGCCTGGGTGCCGTGACGATGTTCCAGCCCGAGGATCCCGGTATCCCGCGCGAGCGGGCGCGCGTGGTCAGTCCGCTCTACGCAGTCCCCGTGGAGCGGGTCGAGACGCACGTGCTCGGTGCGGGCGAGACGCTGAGCGAGCTGTTCGCGCAGGCGTCGATCGCTGGCGCCGAGTTCGCCGACATGCTGATGGCGTTGCGGGAGTACCAGAGCCCGCGGCGCTTGTCGATCGGAACGGAGATCACGATCCGCCGCTGGATCGAGACCGATGAGCCGCGTGCCGTGGACATTCGTATCAACGCGGACTCGACGGTGCGCCTCGCGCGCAGCGGAACGGGCTGGCAGGGCTCGGTCCGCCTCACGCCGGTCGAACTGGACACGGTCTTCGCTGCGGGTGTGATCGAGCAGGGTCGCACGTTGTATGAGGCGATCGTGCGCGACGAGACGTCCAACCTGCCGCCGAGCGAGCGGATCCAGCTCGTGTCGGCGCTGGCGGAGATCTACCAGACCCGGCTCGACTTCACGCGCGAGATCCAGGCAGGTGACTCCTATCGCCTGGTGTACGAGCGCGAGCGGCGTCCTGACGGCACGGCCCGTCGTCGTCGCGTCCTGATCGCCGAGGTCGAGAACCGGGGTCTGTCGTTCCCGGCCGTCTTCTTCACCGATAACGAAGATTCGTTCGGCTATTTCGACCTGAAGGGCAAGTCCGTGGAGAGCGGGTTCAGCCGCTATCCCATCCGCTACGTCCGCATCACGTCCAACTTCAATCCGCGCCGCTACCACCCCGTGCTCGGCCAGTACCGTGCGCACCTCGGCACGGACTACGGCGCGCCGCACGGTGAGCCGGTGCTTGCGACCGCGGATGGGGTGGTGATCTCGCAGGGTCGCAACGGCGGCTACGGCAACATGATCGAGCTGCGGCACGCGAACGGGTACACGACGCGCTACGCACACCTCAGCCGGTTCGCGAAGGGACAGGGGCGTGGCACGAAGGTGCTCAAGGGCCAGGTGATCGGCTACGTCGGTGCGACGGGCCTTGCGACGGGCCCGCACCTCCACTACGAGTTGCGCTCCGGTGGCCGCGCGATCGACGCACGGCGTGCGGAGCTGCCGGACGGCGCACCGGTGCCGGACAAGCACATGGACCAGTATCTTTCGCTCGTGCAGGAGCGCACGGCGCTGCTCGAGCGTGCCCGTCCGATGTACGCCCTGTCGCACGTGGGATCGACCACCCACTAGTGCGACGCGCGTCATCGCGTCCGCATCGAGCCCGCCGGCAACCGCCCGCGGGCTCGTTTCTTTTTTTCCGGCGAGGGCCTTGAGCATCACCGCCTGGATCGTCTTCGTGATTGCAGCCGCTGCGGCGGGCGGCTTCATCGCATTCCTCTACCGCACGCGCGAGCCCGCCGTGCGGCACCGCGCGTTGCTGATCGGCCTGCGCACTGCGGCACTCGCGCTCCTGCTGCTCCTCCTGTTCGATCCCGCGTTGCCATCCACCGGCCGTACCGCTGTCCGGACGGCAATCGCACTCGACGCATCGCTCAGCATGCGGCTGTCAGCAAGCACTGCAGACACGACGTCGCGCTGGAGTGAAGCGCTCGGAGCCGTGCGCAGTGCGGGCAGCGATGCGGGCGTGCTCGTCTTCGGCGACGGCGTGCGCAGCGTGGCTGCGGATGAACTCGCTTCGGTCACGCCGGACCAGGGGCACAGCCGCTTGCTGCCGGCGTTGCGGGCTGCGGCGGAGGCCGGCGCGCGCCGGCTGCTCGTCGTGAGCGACGGCGGCGTCGAGGATGGCGCGGAGGTCGCGCGCTGGGCGGCACGCTACGGCATTGCGCTCGATTTCGAGCAGGTCGGTGATGCGCGACCGGCCTCGCGCAGCCTGACGGAGTTGGACGCACCGGCGTGGGTCGAGGCGGGCGCACCGGTGCCCGTGAGCGTCACCGTGGGGCCGGGCATGAGCGCCGGTACCGTAACGGCGCGCGCGCCCGGTGCGGATCCGGTGCAGGCCCCGGTGTCTGTGGCCGGGCCGGGGCAGGTGCAGACCGTCGAGCTGCAGGTCACGCCGCGTGCGCCGGAGGAAGGCGGGCTCGTGCGTATCGATGTCGCACTCGACACACCGGAAGATGCAGCCCGCAGCGTCTACGTGCGCGTGGGTGGCGAGCCGGCAGGCGTTGCGCTCGTCTCGCTGCGGCCAGACCAGGAGCCGCGCTTCCTGCTGCCCGTGCTGGAGACCTCGCTCGGGCTGCCTGTGCACGGGTTCCTGCGGGCCGCGGACGGCGCATGGATCCGACTGGGACGCGGCACGGATGCGGGGCAGCGCGCCACGGAGGACGAGGTGCGTCGCGCGGTCGCTAGCGCGGAGATGCTCGTTGTGCACGGTGCGGGCGGCGGCGCACCCGACTGGCTGCGCACCGCGGCAGCGCGGGCGGGTCGCATCCTGGCTTTCCCGGCGGATGGTGGCGTGCCCGGCGTACCGGTGCGCCTGGGCGAGGCCGTGAGCGACGAGTTCTATGTCGTGAGCGACATCCCGTCATCGCCCGTTGCGCCGCTGCTGTCAGGGCTCGTGCTGGACGGCCTGCCGCCGCTGACAGGCGTGCGCGCGGCGGAGGCCGAGGGTACGGCGTGGGCGCCACTGGCAGCCAGCAGGCGGCGTCGTGGGGAGCCTCAGCCGATCGTGCTCGCGGGTGAGGGCGGAGGCAGGCGCTGGGTCGTCGCGCTCGGTGCGGGGTACTGGGGCTGGGCATTTCGCGGGGACGACGGCCGTGCTGTCTACACCCGTCTCTGGGGTGCCGTCGCGGGCTGGCTGCTGCGCGAGGAGGGTGCGATCGCGACGACCGCAGTCCGGCCGGCGCAGCGCAGCATCCCGCGCGGTGCACGCCCGACCTGGGTCGCGCCCGGGCTGCAGGTGGACTCGCTCCGGGTCGAGCTGACCGGTGCCGGAGAGGACAGCGCACTCGTCAGCATCGCGCGCGCGACCGGCGGCGCGGACACCCTGCGCAGCGCAGTCGTACCGCCTGGCCACTACAGCTATTCCGCAACCGCATTCGCCGGCGACACTGTTGCGGGGACAGCGACGGGTCCGTTCACGGTCGAGCGCTATTCGCCCGAGCTTGCGCGCGAGGGCGTGGACCTGGCTGCGCTGGTCTCGCAGGCCACGCCGGTCGGTCCGGGAGCGCGCGAGCGTGGCCCCCGGCGCCCGCTGCATGCGAGTGCACTGCCGTGGGCTCTGCTGGTGGTGATGCTGTGCGCGGAATGGGTGCTGAGGCGTCGGTGGGGACTTCGGTGAGGTCGGTGGGCGGAGCGCCGATGAGGTAAGTCGGGCCGGCGGGCCGGCCCGACTCGCACCGCAATCAACGCCCGGGCACCAGGCCGTACGAAAGAACAACGAGGAGGAGCTTTGGCGCGACTCGAACAACGGTCGCTGTGGCAGAAGATCAAGGACGTCGCACTGACGGACGTTGGTGTGCTTGCACGTGGTGGACTGGACGTGGGTTCGCTCGAACAGCTCGAGGAGCTGCTGCTCGAGAGCGATTTCGGCGTGCCTGCCACGATGCGTCTCGTCGATGCAGTGGAGAAGCCGGCACGTCTCGGGAAGATCCGCACGGAAGCGCAGTTCGAGCAGGCGCTGGCGGGTGAGATCAGTGCGATCCTGTCGAGCGGCGCGGATCGCACGGCGCTGCAGTTCGCACCGGCGGGAACGCCGACGGTGATCCTGATGGTCGGCGTGAACGGTGTCGGCAAGACGACGACGATCGGCAAGCTCGCGAACCGGCTGAAGAAGCAGGGCAGGCGTCCGCTGCTCGCTGCGGCGGACACCTTCCGCGCCGGTGCGATCGATCAGTTGAAGATATGGGCGGAGCGCACCGGTTCGGAGTTCGTCGGCTCGCAGCCGGGTGCGGATCCCGCTGCCGTCGCGTTCGATGCGATCGATGCTGCGTACGCACGCGGTTGCGACGTCGTCATCGTCGATACTGCAGGACGGCTGCACACGCAGAGCGACCTGATGACGGAGCTGGTCAAGGTGAACCGGGTGATCGGTCGCCGGCTCGAGGGCGCGCCGCACGAGACGCTGCTCGTGCTCGACGCGACTGTCGGTCAGAACGCGGTATCGCAGGCGCGCACGTTCAGCCAGGCGCTGCCGTTGACCGGACTCGTGCTCGCGAAGCTCGACAGCAGCGCGAAGGGCGGTGTCGTCGTCGCACTCAGGCAGGAGTTCGAGCTGCCCGTGAAGCTGGTCGGTACCGGGGAAGGGGTCGATGCGCTCGAGCCATTCGATGCACAGCGATTCGCGCAGGCCGTCGTCGGCGAATGACGTGCCGTCGGGTCGCGGCGGCATTGCGCCCCTCGACCAGGCCGCGCAGTTCCTGAAGGGTGTCGGTCCGAAGCGCGCCGAACAGCTCGCGCGGCTCGACATCCGCACCGCACGCGACCTGGTGTTCCACGTGCCGCGTCGCTACGAGGACGCGAGCACGGTCACGCGCATCGGCAGTGTCGAGATCGGCCAGGACGCGACGGTCATCGGCGAGGTCGTGACGAAGGGCGTGCTGCCGACGCGGTCGGGACTGCGCATCTTCCAGGCAGTGCTGCGTGACACCTCCGGCCAGATCGAGGCCTCATGGCCGGGCCAGCCGTTCCTCGATCGCACGATCCGCAAGGGTGACCTGCTGCTCGTGACCGGCCCCGTCCGCTTCTACCACGGCCGCCAGATCGCACCGCGCGAGTATATCGTGCTCGGCTCGGTGGGCGAAGACGGTGGCGGCACGGGCAAGGTGCTGCCGATCTATGCGACGACCGAGGGCCTGTCGCAGAAGATGCTGCGCGTGATCCTCGATCAGAACCTCGACAAGCTGCTGCCGCTCCTCCAACCCGAGGACCCGCTGCCGCAGTCGCTCGCGCAGCGTCATGGACTGCCCACACTCATGCAGGCCGTGCAGCAGCTTCACCGGCCGGCATCGCTCCGGGAAGCGGAGCACGGTCGTCGTCGCCTTGCCTACGAGGAGCTGTTCTTCCTGCAACTGCTGCATGCGCGCGCGCAGCGACGTGAGCGCACGCGGCGCGAAGGCATCACGTTCGTGCGTACGGACCGGCTGATCGCACCGCTGTATCGCAAGCTGCCGTTCGAGCTGACCGCGGCACAGACACGCGCGATCTCCGAGATCTTCGGCGACATGACGGCGCCGCATCGCATGAACCGGCTGCTGCAGGGCGACGTCGGCTCGGGCAAGACCGTCGTCGCACTGTTCGCGATGCTGCTCGCTGCCGAGAACGGCATGCAGTCCGCCCTGATGGCGCCGACCGAGATCCTGGCGGAGCAGCATGCGCGGACGATCAGCGGAATGCTCGAGGGCATCGACGTCGCATGCGTGCTGCTGACCGGGCGGATGGGCACCCGCGAGCGACGCGACGCGCTGGAGCAGATTCGTACCGGCGCCGCCTCGATCGTGATCGGTACACACGCGCTGATCCAGGAAAGCGTGCGATTCCATCGGCTCGGGCTCGCCATCGTCGACGAGCAGCACCGCTTCGGCGTGCGACAGCGCCAGGCACTCGGTGCGGCGGGTGCCAGCGGCGCGCGACAGGCGGGTGACACGGACGAGTTCGCGCTCGACATCGAGGATGGTCCGGCTGGCGCAGCGGATTCAGCCGCGCCCGACACGCTCGTCATGTCCGCGACGCCGATTCCGCGGTCGCTTGCCCTCACGCTGTACGGCGATCTCGACCTGTCGGTCATCGACGAGCTGCCGCCGAACCGGAAGCAGGTGCGTACCGCGGTGCGGCAGGGCAGTGCGCGCAGTCGCGTCTACGATTTCGTGCGCGAGCAGGTCGCGGAAGGCAGGCAGGCATACATCGTCTATCCGCTCGTCGAGGAGAGCGAGAAGGTCGAGCTCAAGGCCGCAACCGCGGAATACGAGCGACTCGCGTCCGAAGAGTTCAGCGAGCTGCGTGTCGGTCTGCTGCACGGCCAGCTCGCGGGTGACGAGAAGGATGCGACGATGCGGGCGTTCGCCGCGGGCGAGCTGGACATCCTCGTCGCCACGACGGTCATCGAAGTCGGCATCGACGTGGCCAACGCGAGCGTGATGATCGTCGAGCATGCTGAACGGTTCGGACTGTCACAGCTTCACCAGTTGCGCGGACGAGTGGGTCGCGGCGCTGCCGAGTCGTTCTGCATCCTCATCTCCGACGGCGGACCCGAAGCCATCGACCGCCTCCAGGTCCTCGCCCGCACCGACGACGGCTTCGAGGTCGCGCGCGCGGATCTGCAGCTGCGCGGCATGGGCGACGTGTTCGGTGCACGGCAGCACGGACTGCCAGCGTTCCGCTTCTTCGATCCGGAGCGCGATGAAGACCTGCTGCTCGCCGCGCGCGAGGATGCGCGTGCGCTGGTCGAGCGTGATCCGGAACTGGAACGCGAGGAGCACGCGAAACAGCGGGCGGCGTTGAAGCAGCGGTTCGGTGAAAGGGAGGCGCTGTTCGGCGTGGGGTGAGTGGGACCTGACACTCGTGCAGCCGTCAGAACGTGCCCGGATTGCGCTGCACGAGGGAGAACGTCAGTGCCGTGGCAAATGCGACCCACAGCAGGTATGGGACGAGCAACACGCCTGCGAGCGGACGAACGCGCCAGAAGGCCACGATCGTCAGTGCGATGAGCACGAGCAGCAGGACGATCTCGATCCGAGCCAGGGTGCCCAGCTGCCAGCCGAAGAAGAGCCAGCTCCAGAGGGCGTTCAATGCGAGCTGCACGCCGAACAGCCACAGCGCTCCGCGGGCGGCGGCGAAACCCTCCTCCTTCCATACCAGCCAGGCAGCGACCGCCATCAGCGTGTAGAGCGCGGTCCAGACCGGGCCGAACAACCAGGAAGGCGGCGCCCAGGACGGCCGGGACAGCGTCGCATAGAATTCGGGGGCTCGCTGCGTGGCCAGGCCACCGATCGCGGCGGCGGCGAAGCAGAGTCCGAGTGCGACGACCATTCCAATTGCGCGTTTCATAGCGACACCGTGAGAGGAGCGTTGCGCTGCGAGAGGGCAAGTTGCGGGCCTTTTGCCCGGCGCGTGGTGCGTGCCCGCGGTGCCGAGCGAGGGCGGCTCGATCGCCATCTCACCCGCAGCGGCTGCCGATGTACCTGCGTTGACTGTTCCTCGGCCCCGCTCCTAGCTTTCGCCTCCCTGTGGCACCAGCGAAACGCGAGAACAGCCCGAATGGCTACCATCAGTGATATCAGCAGGCTCGGCGAGCACGAAGGCGGCACGGTCCTCGTGCGTGGCTGGGTGCAGACCATCCGCACGCACGGCAAGGTCGGCTTCATCGTCGTGCGCGATGGCACCGGCATCGTGCAGTGCGTCGTCGTTCAGAAACAGGTCAGCGAGCAGGTCTGGACCGACTTTCAGTCGCTCACCCAGGAGACGAGCGTCTACGTGACCGGCAGCGTCCGCGCCGATGCGCGCGCGCCGGGCGGTTACGAGCTGACGCTCGAGGGTCTCGAGATCGTCGGGCCGAGCGAGGAGTACCCGATCCAGCCGAAGGAGCACGGTGTCGATTTCCTGCTCGACCATCGTCACCTGTGGCTGCGCTCGCAGCAGCAGCGCGCGATCATGCGTGTGCGCAGCGAGGTCGAACAGGCAATCCACGACTTCTTCCATGAGCGCGGCTTCACGCGCATCGACACGCCGATCCTGACGGGAGCGATCGGCGAGGGTGGTGCGGGGCTGTTCGAGGTCGACTACTTCGAGGACAAGGCGTACCTCGCACAGACGGGTCAGCTCTACGGCGAGGCGGCTGCCGCAGCACTCGGCAGGATCTACTGCTTCGGTCCGACCTTCCGCGCGGAGAAGTCGAAGACGCGCCGGCACCTGACCGAGTTCTGGATGGTGGAGCCCGAGGTTGCCTGGAACGACAACGACGCGAACATGGAGCTGCAGGAGCAGTTCGTGTCCTATATCGTGCAGCGTGCGCTCGAGCGGTGCGCCGAGGAGTTGAAGGTGCTCGAGCGCGATACGTCGAAGCTGGAATCCGTGAAGCCGCCGTTCCCGCGCGTCGACTACAGTGATGCGGTCAAGATCCTGCAGGAGCAGGGCAACGAGATCACGTGGGGCGACGACCTGGGTGCGCCGGACGAGACCGTGATCGGCGAGATGCACGACCGGCCCGTGTTCATCATGAACTATCCGAAGGCCGCGAAGGCCTTCTACATGAAGGAGAACCCGGCAGACCCGCGCACCGTTCTGTGCAACGACATGATCGCGCCCGAGGGCTATGGCGAGCTCATCGGCGGCAGTCAGCGCGAAGACGATCATGACCGATTGCTCGAGCGCATCCGCGAGGAAGGTCTGCCGGAGGAGAGCTACCGCTGGTACCTCGACCTGCGGAAGTACGGCACGTTCCCGCATGCGGGCTTCGGGCTCGGCATCGAGCGGACCGTCGCGTGGATCACCGGCCGGCCGCACATCCGCGAGATGATCCCGTTCCCGCGGATGTTGAATCGTATCTATCCCTGACCGGACAGGGCCATCAGAGCGTCGCGGCCGCGAACGGCTTCGGCGTCCTCATGGCCACGCGGCCGTGCGCGTTGTCAGCCGCTGATACGGACGCTGTTGCTCGACACCCTGAGCGTGTCGTCGGTGTTGTTGCGATTGATGCTCGTGGTGTAGCGATACTCGCCGGGCCGCGCGCCGGGCGGAAGCGGTACCGTGAACTGGTCCGTGCCGCCGGGCTCGAGCATGCGCAGTTCCATCGTGCACGCGCGATTCTCCTCGACGTTCGTCCACGTGGTTCCATCGAGTCTTGCGATCTGGCTGCTGCAGAGGTTGTAGCCGATCGACTGGCTCGAGCCGTTGTCGAGCGTGAGGACGATCGTGCCGGGATCGGCGGGGTTCACGCGCGCCTGCAGGCGGATACCATCTACGGCGCTGCCCCACTGACCGGATGCACAACCGACAACGAGAAGAAGGGCGGATGCCAGGAGTGTTCGCATGAGTAATCCTCTCTTCGGGTTCGAGCCGCGCCGCTGTGCACGACGCGTGCCCTGCTCCGGCAGAAGAGGTCCAGTCGCGGACCAGGCACTGGCGACGGCCGTTGCGTCGCGGCAGGCCCGCTGAAGCGTACTGCGGGATCCGGTCAGCCTTCTCCGCGCGCCTTCTTTTCTTCCAGCTTCACCTCGTCCCAGAGCGCGTCCAGTTCCTCGAGCGATGCGGCACCGAGCTGCACACCGCGCTCGCGCGCGACCTGCTCGAGCGACTCGAAGCGACGCGTGAACTTCCGGTTCGCGCGCTGCAGCGCCTGCATCGCGTGCACGCCGGAGAGGCGCGTGAGGTTCACGACGGCGAACAGCAGATCGCCCAGTTCTTCCTCCAGCGCAGGCGACGGCTCGGCTTCGAGCGCCTCGCGCACTTCCTCCAGCTCTTCAGCGACCTTCTCGAACGCGCCGTGCGCGCTCGACCAGTCGAAGCCGACGCTCGCGACACGATCCTGGATGCGGTGCGCGCGCGAGAGCGGCTCCAGGCCCTTCGTCAGGCCGGCAAGGATCGAAGCCGGGGCGTCGCCTGCCTCGGACGCGCGTTCCTGCGCCTTCAGCGTTTCCCAGTCCTGCTGCGGCCCGAGGCCGTAGAGGTGAGGGTGGCGACGTCGCATCTTCTCCTCCAGTCGGGAGACGACGTCCTCGGCCGTGAACGCGCCGCGCTCCTCGGCCAGCACTGTCTGGAATGCCACGTTCATGAGCAGGTCGCCAAGCTCCTTTGCGAGCAGGGCATCATCCCCGTCAGCGACGGCCTCGGCCACTTCGTGCGCCTCCTCGAGGAGGTAGGGCAGGAGGGACGTGGGTGTCTGCTCGGCGTCCCAAGGGCAGCCGGCGCGCAGGAAGCGGACGAGGTCGAGAGATCGTTGGAAAGGCATGGGGCAAGCTAACATTCCGCCGCAAGTTCCGCTCTGGTCGGCGGTTGCGGCCGGCGTGCGCCGCCTTCTATGTTTCCCCGCTTTGCGCGGGGCGACGCAGGCCCCGTCCGGCTTTTCCGTGGTGGGTGATGGCGGTGAACGAGCGCGCGCGGGCGTGGGTGCAGGTGGATCTGGACGCGCTGCGTGCGAACTTCGAGGCGGTGCGCGCGCGCGCTGGCGGTGCCGGCGTGATCGCGATGGTGAAGGCGGATGCCTATGGCGTCGGTGCCGAGCGCGTGGTCACGGCGCTGGAGCCGCACGGGCCGCAGGCGTACGGCGTAGCGACCGCGCCCGAGGGGGCCCAGGTCCGGGCACTCGGCATCGAGCGGCCCATCATCGTGTTCTCGCCGCTGCCGCCGGATTCCGTCGAACTGGCGGCTGCAGCGCGGCTGACGGCAACGCTGTCGGACCTGGCCGGCGTCGAACGCTGGGCGCAAGCAGCAGGGCGCCATGGCGTGCTCGAGGCGCACCTCGAGATCGACACGGGGATGGGGCGGGCCGGCTTCGACTGGCGCGAAGTCGGTACGTGGGCCGACCGGTTGCACGAGGCGCTCGGCGCGGGTGTGCGGCTGCGCGGTGTCTACACGCACCTGCACAGCGCGGACGCGCCCGATGCGACGCCGACGACGACACAATGGCAGCGTTTCCAGGATGCGCTGGCGCAGTTGCCGTTCTCGCGTGAGGACCTGCTGGTCCACGTGTGCAACAGTGCAGGGGTCATGCGCTGGCCGGAGTTCGCACTGGATGCAGTGCGGCCGGGCATCTACCTGTACGGTGGCGATCCGGCGCCGGGCGTTGGCGGGTACGAGCCGCCGCGGCCCGTCGTGAGCGTGCACGCGCGGGTGGTACGTATCAAGGATGCGCCGCCCGGGAGCACCGTCGGCTACAACTCGTTGCATACGGCGCGTGGCTGGGAGCGATGGGCAACGCTGCCGCTCGGATACGGCGACGGCTGGGCCCGCAGTCTGACCGGACGCTCGGAAGCGATCATTCGCGGCCAGCGCGTTCCATTCATCGGACGGACCTCGATGGACATGACGGTGGTAGACATTTCGTCGGTGCCGGATGTCGTGGTCGGCGACGTCGCGACCGTGATCGGTTCCGACGGCGATGAGACGATCCGGATCGAGGACGTCGCGGCACAGGCGGGCACGATCAGTTACGAGATCCTGACCGGGCTGCGTCCACGTTTGCCGCGGCTCGAACGTTATACATGAAGTCTGACGACCTGCTCGCCGCGGCGCGTGCCGCGCGCGAGAACGCATACGCACCGTACTCGAAGTTCCGGGTCGGCTGCGCCCTCGAGGGACAGAGCGGCCGCGTCTACACCGGCTGCAACGTGGAGAATGCATCTTTCGGAATGACGATTTGTGCAGAGCGCGTGGCGCTCGGCGCGGCAGTGGCCGCGGGCGAGCGCGCATTCCGCGCAATGGTGCTGGTGAGCGACGCGCCGGATCCGGTGTCGCCGTGCGGTGCATGTCGGCAGGTCTTGCACGAGTTTGCGCCGCGGCTGGAGATCACGGCGGTCGCGGACACGGGCGCACGTGCGACATGGACTCTGGATGCGCTGCTTCCCGCGGGCTTCGATCTGCCGGGCAGGTACGCATGAGGCGCGTCCTCGCGTTGTGCGCGTCGCTCGCGCTGTTCGGCAGTGCGGCGTGCGAAACGGAATCGCCCGTCGAAATCGGCGAGGACCTGTTGCCGGGCGAGTCGGTCACGAGCTTCGAGGTCGTTCTTCAGCCCGGCCAGTTCCTGGTGCTGGACAGCGCGTTCTCACTCTACAGCCGGAACTACCAGGCGCCTGCGCAGTACGTCGCGGACGCGTTCGACGGCGTGCTCACGGCACGCGCGCTCGCACGCTTCAGTCCGCTGCCGCGCTCCATCAGTGTCGTGGATTCGGTCACGAATGCGCTGGCCTCGGATACGCTGCCGACGTGGGAAGGCGGCCGGTTCGTGGTGCTGGTGGACACGCTGCGCAGCACGCACGCCGATGCACAGTTCGCGGTCTATCGCGTCGCCGAGGCATGGGATCCGATCACGGTCACCTGGGAGATGCGCATCGATACGACCGGCGTGCAGGAAGCGTGGACGCAGCCGGGCGCGACACTCGGTGCGCGTGTGGGCGAAGCGGTATGGACGCGCGGTGAAGGGGACACGCTGAACATCGAGCTGAGTGCAGATGACGTGGTTGCATTGCGCGACTCGGCGGACGCGCGGCTCGGGTTCGTGCTCGTGACGGAGACGGCGGGTGCGCGCATGCGCATCAACTCGATCGGGTTCGAGGCGGACGCGCGTTCGTCGCGCGCGGACACGGTCGTGACCGTCAACGGCATCGGTGCCGGGCGCACGTTCATCTACACGCCCGAACTGACGCCACGCAGTGATGACCCGCGTGTCGGCGGCATCCCTGCCTGGCGCACGCTGATGCGGCTCTCGCCCGACCTGCGCGACGTCGAAGTGCCATGCCCCGACCGACCGGGCTGCACGGTCCGGCTCGGTGATTCGGAAATCACGCTTGCGATGCTCGAGTACCAGCTCGCGGCTCCGCCACCGGGATTCGTACCCGATGACTCGGTCCGGCTCGCGGCAGTGCCGTTGCTCGAGGCACCGGGCGTCCCGTTCGCCCGCTCGCTGCTCGGCAGCGTGGCGAGCGCCGTGCCGTCCGATCGCTGGATCCAGGTCGAGGAATTCGACGACGTCGCATCCGCGGCTCCGGTACGACTGCCAATCACGTTTGCGATCCGCTCCCTTTTGCCGGACGACGCCGAGAACATCGGCATCGCACTCGTGCCTGCCGTTCCACTTGGCACGCTCGGCTTCGTGCCGCTCGAGCCGAATCCAGTTCTGCGACTCGTCCTGACGGTATCCGAGGAGGTTCAGCTCCAATGAGGCGCGCGTTCATGATCCTGGTGGCGGCGTTGCTCGCCGCTGCACCCGCGCGCGCACAGTCGCTGTTCTCGGCGCGCGGCCTCGGTCTTCCCGTACAGCCGGTAGACGCGCGTACGCGCGCGCTCGGCGGCGTCGGCGTCGGCCTGTTCGGGCTCAACCAGTCGATGGTCAATCCCGCCGAGATCGCCGGCTTCTCGCGTCGCGGCGTGACCGCCGCACTGCAGCCGACGATGACGGACATCACCATCGGCGACGAGAGCGACAACGTGACCGGCACGCGGTTCCCGCTGATACACGCGATCCTGCCGGTGGGCCAGCGCGTGGTGCTCGGTCTCGGCTACGGCGCGTCCTACGACCAGTACTGGTCGATCCAGATGCAGGACACCATCACGATTGGCACCAGCCGTGTCGGCGTGACCGACGTCGTGCGCTCGGACGGCGGACTCGGCCAGGCGCGCCTCAGTGCGGCCGTCACGCTGACGCGGAACTTCGCGGTCGGCGCCGCTGTCGGACTGCACACGGGATCGCTCGAGCGACAGGTCGATCGCACGTTCGGCGATTCCACGATCTACAACCCGTACACGACGCAGATCCGCTGGGACTACAGTGGCATCATCGGAGCTGTCGGTGCACGCTGGGATCCCGATCCTGCACTGCGCCTGGCCGCAAGCGCGACGTTCGGCGGTGACATCGATGCCGATGCGGAGGAGGGCGACGCGGTGAGCCGGTCGTTCTCGACGCCGTTGCGCGTCGCATTCGGTGCGAGCGGCCTGCTCGGAACAGAGCTGATCGCAACACTGGGCGCGGAATGGAGCGAGGCCGAGGCCGCGGCCGATCCAGGCGGCGCACTGCCGCTCGCGACAGCCGCCCAGACGTGGCGCGTGGGCGGCGGTATCGAATGGAGCGGCCGGCCCGATGCAGCCCGTTCGTTCCCGATCCGCCTGGGCGGCTCCTGGGCGAACCTGCCATATCACCTCGCCGACGAGGAGAAGGCGACGGAGTGGACCGTCGGTGGCGGCATCGGTATGCGCCTGGCCGACGCGGCACGTGAGCCATACGCCGCTGCGGACATCGCGATCGAGCGCGGCTCGCGCACGGGCCTCGCCTCGCCGACGATCGTCAGCGGCCTCGACGAGTCGTTCTGGCGCGTGACCATATCGCTGTCGCTGTTCGGCCGCTGAGCGGGACAGACGAGATGCAGGACCCCAGCATGACCGCACGAGCGTCCACAGTACATGCGACGTCCGCGCCGGGCGCCGTCGGCGGACAGCCGCCACTCATGCCACCGCGCGTGCCGCGCAAGGCGTACGTCGAGACGTACGGCTGCCAGATGAACCAGTCCGATGGC
The DNA here is from genome assembly GCA_964384585.1 of uncultured Gemmatimonadaceae bacterium. Classification (GTDB taxonomy): domain Bacteria; phylum Gemmatimonadota; class Gemmatimonadetes; order Longimicrobiales; family RSA9; genus DASTYK01. The sequence goes on from CAYLME010000006.1 coordinate 32,700, forward strand.
GAGCTCATGCAGGGCGTCCTCGCCGCGCACGGCTACGAGATCACGCATTCGCCCGAGGGTGCGGACGTGGTGCTCGTGAACACGTGCGCGATCCGCGAGCATGCGGAGCAGCGCGTGATCGGACGCGTCGGTGAGCTGAGCCGGCTGAAGCGTGAGAAGCCGGACCTCGTGATCGGTGTGACTGGCTGCATGGCGCAGCGCCTGGGTACGCAGCTTCTCGAGAAGGCTCCATACGTGGACCTGGTCATGGGACCCGACGGCTACCGGTCGCTGGCCTCCGTGATCGAGGAGATAGGCAGCGAGCGCGACGCAGAAGCCGCGCGTGCACCCGTCGTGGTCGCCGCATCGAGCGGGAATGATGCTCCTGCGATTCCAGACAACAGGGAAGGCGTATCCGCGCCGGGCCAGCGCGCACGTCGCGCGCTTCCCGTGCTGGACGCGGCAGCGACGGAATACATGGATGACGGTCGCGTCGCAGTCCTCGCCTTCGATGCGGACGAACACTACGAAGGCATCCCGATCCGGCGCGCAGAGGGCGTGAGCGCGTGGGTCTCGGTGCAGCGCGGCTGCGATCACCGCTGCACGTACTGCATCGTTCCGTACGTGCGCGGTCCCGAGAAGAACCGCGACCCTGCGATGGTGCTGCGCGAGGTGCGCGACGTGGCGGAGCAGGGGATCACCGAGGTGACGCTGCTCGGTCAGACCGTCAACTCGTACGCACATGACGGCTGGAGCTTCGCGCGTCTGCTGCGCGAGGTTGCACGCATCGATGGCATCCGTCGTGTGCGGTTCATGTCCCCGCACCCGCGCGACGTGACGCCCGAGCTGGTGGAAGTCATGGCGACCGAGCCGCACGTGTGCCGGCAGCTGCATCTACCCGCCCAGTCCGGCAGCGACCGCGTGCTCAAGCGCATGGTGCGTCGCTACTCAGTGGACGAATTCCTGTCGAAGGTCGAGATCGTGCGCGCGGCGATGCCTGACATCGCACTGTCCACCGACATCATCGTCGCGTTCCCGGGTGAGACCGAGGACGAGTACGAGGCGACGCTCGACCTGATGCGCAGCGTGCGCTTCGACGACGCGTACCTGTACCGCTACTCGCTGCGCGACGGCACGCCCGCAACGCGCCTGCCGCAGGAGCAGTTCATAGCCGATGACGTCGCACAGGCGCGTCTCACGCGCCTGATCGACGTGCACCGCGCGATCCAGGCAGAGATCAACGAGCGCGAGGTCGGCAACGTGGTCGAAGTGCTCGTCGAACGAACTGCGAAGAGTCGCGGTGACATGCTCGGGCGGACGGAGCGCAACAAGGTCGTGGCGTTCCCGGGTGATGCGTCCCTCATCGGACGCTACTTCGACGTGCGACTGACGTCCACAACCGGTGCGACGTTCCGTGGCGCACGGGTGTCGGCTGCGGTGGCGTAACTGCCTTTGTTGCCACAGAGGACCCAGAGGGCACGGAGGTTTTTTTCGCATAACGCAGTACTTCACTTGTCTGTTTCTTCTGTTGCCCGATGTCGGCCGTGCGCCGGTTCTCAGTGCCCTCAGTGATCTCCGTGGTTGAAGTCCGTTTCCTGTCAGAAACTCGTGATCTGACCCGCGCAGCCATTCCGCCGCCCGGTGAATCACCGCTTCGTCGAGCATGCCCATCGTGCATGCGGCGTTCGGGATTGCGGGGGGCGCCGCGTTCGCGCAGTACGTCACCCTCCCGACCATTTTCGTTTCCGCTGCGGTCGCGGCGGCGTTCATTGCGACGTTGCTTCTGCTCCAGGTTCGTACGAGTGCGTGCGTCCTCGTGTCATACCTGTCGCTCGGGCTGGTACTGGGCAGCGGCTCGGCTCGCGCTGTTGCGGGTGACTGCCGGCTGGGCATTGCGGACGGCGTTGCGATAGAGGCGGTCGGTCGCTTCACCACGCTGCCGGACAACGGGGCACGGGCGCTGCTCCATGCCGATGAGTTGCGCGCGGGAGGGAGGCGGTGCCGGGACGTCGTCGTGCGTGCCGACCTGCGGGTGCCGCTGCACGACTGGGATACACGTGTCCGTGTCCAGGGGACGTGGCTGCGCTGGCCGGACGCGCGTGCGGTGCAGCCGGAGCGGGTGGGCATGCTGCGCGTGCTCGACGTCGCTCTGACAGAAGAGACGCCGGTGCGGCCGTGGCGCGAGCGGTCGCAGCTGGACGCGCAGGCGCGCGTCCGCAGGCTCTTCGGCGTCGATGCACCGCTGGTGGAGGCGCTCCTGCTCGCACGGACGGAGACACTCCCGCGCGATGTACGGCAGCGCTTCGCGGACAGCGGGATGGTGCACCTGCTCGCGATCTCCGGGTCGCACGTGGTGCTCATCCTGGGCGTGCTGCTCGTGCTCGGCCAGGCGCTGCGGCTGCCGCCGCGCACGGCGCGTGTCGCTGCACTCGTCGGCGTCGTCGCGTACGTCGCGTTCCTCGGCTCGCCGCCGCCCGCGGCGCGCGCCGCCGTGCAGCTGCTGCTGTTCTCGGCCGGCCGCGCGCTGCAGCGTCCGACGGACGCGCGCGGCGTCCTGGCCGCGTCCGGACTGGGTCTGGTCGCCTGGCAGCCGAACGTCGTACTCGACGTCGGCGCGCAGCTGTCGTTCGCAGGTGTTGCGGGGATCGTCGCGTTCGCACCATCGATCGAACGTGCACTGCAGCGCACACCACCGTGGTTCGCGCGCCCTCTCGCCGCCGGTACCGCCGCCAGCATCACGACACTGCCGATCGCGGGACTGCATTTCGGCACACTCGCGCCGATCGGCATCGCAGCCGGACTGCCAGGGATTCCGGCGACCGGCCTGGCCGTGCCCGCTTCGGCATTGCCACTCGTGCTGTCGTACGTCAGTCAGTCTCTGGCCGAGTTCTTCGTTCCGGCAGCCGTGGTGACCCTCCACACGCTCGACCGCATCGCACTGATCGCAGCACAGGTACCCGGAGGCCATTCCTTCACGACAACGACAGGCGTCTATGCGCTGCTGCTGGGCGGCGGCGCCGGGATCGTCGCATTCCGCGTCGTGGGTGGGTGGTTCCCGGAGGCCGAACCGTCCGGGCGGGGATCACTCAACCGATCCATGGAAGGGAGCAGAACTGCTGCACGCATACGACAGCGTGCGCCGGCTCTGCTGCTGCCGGGCATCAGCGCAGCGTGCGCGGCCGTCGTCATTGTCGTGTCCCGCCCCAGCGTGGAGCGTGCGCTGAGCGGGCCGATGATCGAGCTGCACATGATCGACGTGGGGCAGGGCGACGCTATCGCGATCCGCTCGCCACGTGGCCGCTGGGCGCTCATCGACGCGGGACCGCGCGGCCGGAGCTATGATGCCGGCGTCGCACGTGTACTGCCGTACCTGGCGCGCCAGCAGGCCAAGGCGCTCAGCCTGCTCGTGGTCACACACGCGGACGCGGACCACATCGGCGGTGCGGCCGCCACGCTGCGGGCACTTCCTGTGCACGCACTGTTGGAGCCGGTCCAGCCGGATCCGCGCGCGATGTATCTGCAGACGCTCGAGGCGGCGCGCACCCGCGGTACGCGCCTGGTCGCGGCACGCGCCGGTACGCGCATCCTGATGGACGGGCTCGAGATGGACGTGCTGCACCCGGCGGATCGGCTTGCCCCCCCGGAGCGGGCCAACGATAATAGCGCCGTGATACTGCTCCGTTTTGGCACGTTTCACGCACTGCTGCTCGGCGATGCACCAGTCGCCGTGGAGCAGTGGGTCGCAGCGACACACGGCGCGGCACTGCGCTCGCAGGTATTGAAAGTTGGGCATCACGGCAGCTCGACATCGACGGGGGACGCACTGATCGCGGCGGCGCAGCCCGCGCTTGCCCTGATTCCCGTCGGCCGGCAGAACCGCTATGGCCACCCTGCGCCGGACGTGCTCGCGCGTCTGCAGCGCAGCGGCGTCGCGATCCTGCGAACGGACGAGCGCGGCGCGATCGTGGTGCGGGCGGATGCGCGTGGCCGGATGCGCGTCGAGACCGGGCGATGATCGCTGGCCTGCTGCGCGCCACGGCGGGCAGGCGACTCGCGGTGCCGACACCCGAGGACGTCGTGGTCGTGCGCGGCCGGTGGCTGCCCGCACTGAGCGGTCGGCTGGCCGGCATGAGGCGGGCTGCTGCGGCCGTGACGATCGGTCGAACGATCGTTCTTCACGACGACGCCGCGCTGACGACGCGACTGCTGCGTCACGAGCTCGCGCATGTAGAACAGTGGAAGGCGGCGCCCTGGACGTTCCCGGTGCGCTACGCCTGGCAGCATCTGCGCTGCGGCTACCGTGACAATCCGTACGAGGTAGCAGCACGCGCAGCGGAAGAAAAGGAGCCACGGCCGGTTCCCGTGCGTCGCGATGCCGCGGACGCCGGGCTGACCGCCCCATGAGCAGGCCGGAGCGTACGATTCCGGCGGAGGAGCAGATGACGGCGAAGGGCATCGTCACCATCGAGCGCCACATCATCGAGCAGGAACGACTGTTCCCCGATGCGACCGGCGCATTCAGCAGGATTCTCTCCGACATTGCCATCGCTGCGAAGGTGATCGCGCGCGAGGTGAACAAGGCGGGCCTTGTCGAGATCCTGGGCGAGGTCGGTGCGACGAACGTGCACGGCGAGAACGTCCGCAAGCTGGACGTCTATGCCGACGAAGTGATCTACAAGGCGCTCGACCACACGGGTCACCTCTGCTGCATGGCGAGCGAGGAGAATGAGGGGATCCTCGATATCCCGGAGCGGTTCCCGACGGGCAACTACGCACTGCTCTACGACCCGCTGGACGGCAGCTCGAACATCGACGCCAACATCTCGGTCGGCACGATCTTCTCCATCCATCGCAAGATCTCCGATCACCCGCGCGGCTGCCTGGAAGACTGCCTGCAGCCGGGCCGCGACCAGATCGCGGCTGGTTATGTCGTGTACGGCTCCTCGACCATGATGGTCTACACGACGGGCCACGGTGTGCACGGCTTCACGCTCGACCCGTCGATCGGTGAGTTCCTGTTGAGCCATCCGTTCATGAAGATCCCGCAGCCCGGGCAGCGGATCTACAGTGTGAACGAGGGCAACTACGTGAACTGGTCGGACGGACAACGCCGCTTCATCGATCACCTGAAGGGCCTCGACGGCGAGAACACCCGGCCGTATTCGTCGCGCTATGTCGGTTCGATGGTCGCGGATGTCCACCGCACGCTGCTCTATGGCGGCATCTTCATGTATCCGGGCGACCGGAAGCATCCGAACGGCAAGCTGCGCCTGCTCTACGAGTGCGCACCGATGGCGATGATCATCGAGGCGGCAGGTGGGCGGGCGTCCACGGGGACGATGGACGTGCTGGAGGTCGAGCCGACGTCGCTGCATCAGCGGTTGCCGTTGTACGTCGGGTCGAAGGAGCTGGTGGACATGGCGGAGCGGTATCTGAGTGCGGAGGCTGCGGTCGCGGTTTGAACGACGGGGACTGCGTTCGACGGCGGCAACGGCATTGAACGGCGGGACTGCATTTAACGGCAGGAACTGCGTTAACGTCGGGCTGGGGTGGTGGGTGGTGGGCGGCGGAACTGCGGGGAGTGCCGACCAGGTGACGGGCGTAGGCCTGCGTACGCAAATCTGGATGACGCTGGTGCTGGTTCTTCTGGAACGGTAGCGCAGGCATGGCCTGCACAACCCTGCAAACGCGCGAGCGGCCGTTTTGTTACAGGCGGAGGCGGAGGACCTGCAGGCCCAGCGTGAGTTCGGTCAGCCAGGGAGAGCCGTCACGGCGCCAGCCGTCGCCTATGGCGCGGTGCACGCGGGTACTGGCGGAGAGGCCCAGCCAGCGGGTGGCCGCGAAGTGCACGTCCATGCCCGCGCTCGGGGCGATCCGGGTCTTCTGGATCCCTCCGAGCTCACACATCGCCGGCGGTGGAGGGCAGACATATCCCGGGTCGCGCATGCGCATGAGCGAACCGCCGACGGCGACGCCGTACGCAAGGCGGGATGCCGCCGATGGGCGGCCGTTGAGCGTGTACATGGCGCGGATCGTATGCATGCCGGGGTCAGGCGAGCTGGTGGATGAGGGCACGTACGTGTAGGCGAATTCGGCGCCGGCGCCCGCCGCCGGGCCTGTCCGCAGGAGGGCCTGGAACCCGAGCGCCCCGCCACCGTCGAAGAAGGATGGGAAGTACGTGGCGCCGAGCCCGGGACGCAGGGCACTGACCGGCTCATCCTGCGTTTTCTGTGCTGCGGTACTCGCAGGCATGGCGGTCGCCAGTATGGCGGCGAGAATGCGCACCATCTTCATCGCGATTCCTCCCGAAAACGTGAAAGGCTGGCAGGCGATGCCTGCCAGCCCTTTCGACGTGTTACGGGCCTGCTTCCTGACAGCCTAGAACGAATACCGCACGCCCAGCTGCATCTGCCAGCGCGATGCGCCGCTCAGCACCTGGAGCGGATCCGCGTCGCCGCCTTCGTCGAGCCGGACCTGGCCGGTCGGCTGGAAGTAGCCGCGGTTGTTCGCTGCATCCCAACCGCGCAGCTCGAGCAGATCGATCGTCGCGTTCGGGACGTACTCGATGACGCCCCAGTCCTCGTTCAGCAGATTGGGGAGGTTCAGGATGTCGAGCGAAATCTCGGCGCGCTGGCCACGGATCGTCGGCACCCTGAAGGTGAAGCGAGTGTCGAGCTGGCTCTGCCACGGCTCGCGGCAGGCGTTACGCGTGATGATGCGGCCACGGTTCTCACGCAGGCACTGCTCGCTTTCGATGTACGCATTCAGCGAGGTCCACGCCGCCGGATCCACCAGTGAGATGTCACTCTGATCGACCGGGACGTAGACGAGGTCGTTGAAACGGTTGCTCGCGTACGATGCCTCGAAACCGTCCGCGTTGACGTCGCCGTCGTACACGTAGCTGTAGCCGTCACCGGAGCTGCCGACGTAGAAGAGAGACCACGTCATCCACGGCTGCACGTCCCAGCTTCCGCCGAGCACGACCTTGTGCGGCGTCTCGTAGTCGGAGCGCATGAGCCGCGGGTCGTTCGGGCTGCCGACCACCGGGTTGTAGCCGATGTTCGACGTCGCGATGCTCGACGTCAGCCCGGACAGGTCCTTCGCCTCCGCGTAGGTGTAGGACGCCGTGAACTCGATGCCGTCGCTGTAGCGCTTCTGCAGCTGGCCGGTCAGGCTCCAGGAGCGGTCCTGATCGCTGTTCGTCAGCTCGACGACGGCGAGCACGTCGGTCGAGAGCCGGTTCGGCTGCGCAACGTTCGTGTTGGAACCGCTGATCGGGCCGGCGGTGTGTGTACCGAATACCGGACGCCCGCCCTGCGTCGTGCTCACCGGATTCTCGAAGTCCACGTTCAGCTCGCGCAGCAGGATCTGCTTGTTCGCGCGCGTATACATGAACTCCGCCGTGCCGACGATGCCCCAGAACAGCTCGCGGTCGGCCGCGATGTTGAAGCGCCAGTTCGACGGGAACTGGAAATCCGGATCGACCAGGTTGATGACGGCGAGCGGCGGAGCGGGTGTGCCGCCCGTCGCGCAGGCTGTCGGCTGGTTGTCCGGATCGAGCGTAAAGGTCGGCATGTTGCCGGCCCCCGACGAGCAGGAAACCGTGACGGCGGAGAGGCCGGTGTTGCCGTACATGTTCGACAGCCAGACGAACGGCTGGCGACCGGTGAACAGGCCGACACCGCCGCGCACCTGCGTGGACCGGTCGCCGAAGACGTCCCAGTTGAAGCCGAGCCGCGGCGAGAAGGTACCGTTGCCCGACGGCAGCTCGTCCGTACGGCGGCCGATCGCGCTCTCCACGAGCGGGTTGTAGTACGGATCGTCCGGCATGATCGGCAGGTCATAGCGCACACCGGCCGTGATCACGACGTCCGGTGTCGCGGTCCACTCGGTCTGCGCGTAAACGCCCACGTTGTGCACACCGAAGACCGGGTCCAGCACGAGGTCGCTGACGGCGGGAATCGAGCGACGGAATGCCGATGGCGTGCCGGCTTCCAGGTCAGCCAGGGAGTTGAACGTCCACTCGCCCGTCTTGCCGGCCTGGAAGAGGTTGCGGAAACGGAAGTACTCGTCGTGGATGCCGAACGTGAGGCGGTGAGCGCCGACCGGGATCGTCAGGTTGTTCGTGATCTCGAAGACGTCCTGATCCAGCTCGTTACCCTGCGAGAAGTACTCGGCGCCCGCAAGCAGGCTCGTCGTCTGTGTCGTGTTCGCCGGATTCGTGACACGTGCGATGATCGTCGGGAACACTTCGACTGGCGAGCGACGGTCACGAACGCGCGTCCAGCTTGCCGTCAGCTCGTTGTACCAGTCCTGCCGCAGCGTGGAGCTGAGCTGCGCAACCGTGGAGTTCGTGCTCGACTCGAAGAAGTAGAAGTTCGAGTCCAGTGAGTACGACGAGCCGCCGCCGCGGTTCGCAACCACGTCATCCTCCGCGCGCACCCAGTTATGGCGCAGCATGAGGCGATGGTTGTTGTTGATGTTGTAGTCGAGACGGGCAAACACGTTGCGGTTCGGGTTCTCGACCGTAAACTCGCCGTAGCTGCCCGGGTTGACGCCCAGGTCGGAGAGTGCGTTGCGGAAGCGATCGGCGTCAGCCTGCGAAACGCGTGTCTGTGCGTCCGAGTTCTCACCGATCACCACGCCGCCCGCCGGGCGCTGGTCCTGCTCGATCTCGACCGCAGTGAAGAAGTGCAGCTTGTCGCGCACGATCGGGCCGCCCAGCGAGAAGCCGAACACCTGGTTGTCGAACTCGTTGAACGAGAACGTGTCCTGCTTCACGACCAGGTCCTCGCGCACGAAGTTCAGGTCGCGGTAGTAAAGGTAAGCCGAGCCGGAGAACTCGTTGGTGCCCCCCTTGGTCACGGCATTCACGAGACCACCGCTGAAGCCCGACTGGCGCACGTCGAACGGCGCGGCGAGGATCTGGTACTGCTCGACCGCGTCGAGCGAAATCGAACGTGCACCCGCCTGGCCGCCCGGCTGACCGGTCGAGCCGAGACCGAACACGTCCTGTGTGATCGCGCCGTCGATCTGAATGCTGTTGAAACGGTTGTTCTGCTGGCCGACCGACGTTGCGCCGCCGCCACCACCGACCACCGGCGAGAGCCGGATGAAGTCCGTGAAGTTGCGGGTGATCGTCGGCATGTTCTCGATCTGCCGCTCCGTCACGAGCTGCTCTGCACCCGTGCGGCCAGGGTTGATCACCTGATCGCGTGTGCGCTCACCTTCGATCGTGAAGCCCTCGAGCTCGATCGCCTGTTCGCTCAACGCGAAGTCGATGACGAGGTTCTGGCCAAGTGCGAGCTGGAGGCCGGTCCGCGACAGCGCCTCCAGGCCGAGCCCCTCTGCCGTCACGGTATACGGGCCGCCAACCTGCAGGCCCGGTACGAGATAGCGGCCGTCCGCATTGGTCATCGTGGAGCGCACGAGTCCCGTTCCCTCATGACGCACGGTGATCTCGACTGTGCCCCGCGGCTGCCCGCTCGCGTCGACGACCCGACCGCTGATCACACCCGTCGTCGCCGTCTGCGCAACGACTGGAGTGCCGAGACCCAGACCGAGAACGAACGCGAAGCCGAGCAAGGCTCGGATGCCTCTGATCATTGGTTTCCTCTTGTATGTGAAGTGACTGCCGGGGTTCGACCGGCAGGTTGAAACGCCGAATGTTGCGGAAGCCATGTCACGAACCGGTCGCGTGTCTGAAACACCTGTGTGTGATCATGCAGGCCGTGGGTGCCGTCATGACAGCGCAAAGCCGTTGACCACCTCGGGCCCGGTCTGCGATCCAGTCGGGAGCCTGCTGGCATGGAGAACATCTCTGATGATTCAGCCCTGATCCGCGGCAACAGGATGAACGTTCAGCGGACCGGGGTCAAGATCGAAAAATGGCGGACGGGATGCTGCCATTGGGCCGCAGTCGCTTTGCGCAACAGGGCGCCTGGGGCCGGGCCAGCCAGGCGCCGGGCGAGGATCGGAAGACGGATCGGGGTGGGGCGCGGGCAGGTAGCAGTTGCGCCGCAGGCACTCCGGGACAGGCCGACGGCGGGCGGCCAGTGAGGCCGGGCGAACGGACCGCCGCGCCGCCGGGCGCGGATCGGGCCCGCCGGCATGATCTGCGAGCCCGGGCGGACGATCAGGCCGGAACCATCTCCCCGCCGATGACACCCTCGATCTCGGCGCTGACCGCCTCGAGCAGCGCGACTTTCTCGGCGTGCGGCAGGAACGCGCTCTCGAATCCCATGAGCGCGATCTCGGCGAGTTCCTGCGCATCGAAGCCGAGGTGTTCGTGCGCGCGCCAGTACTCCTCGGTCACGGTCGTCGCGCTCATCAGGCGGTTGTCCGTGCAGAGCGTGACGACCAGACCCTGGTCGTAGTAGAGGCGCACCGGGTGCTCCGCGAACGTCGGCGTCACGCGCGTCTGCACGTTCGAAGTGAGGCAGACCTCGATCGGGATGCGGAAGTCGTTCACGAAGTTCATCAGGTCCGGGTCCTCGTGCAGCCGTGTGCCGTGCCCCAGCCGCCGCGCGTGGCACCGATGCAGCGCTTCCCGGATCGACGCCGGTCCATACGCCTCGCCGGCGTGAATCGTGATGGCGAGGTTGTTCGTGGCTGCGTAGTCGAACGCCAGCTGGTGCTGTGTCGGAGGGTGGCCGTGTTCCGGGCCCGCCAGGTCGTATGCGACGACTCCGCGGTCCTTGAACGAGACGGCGACCTGGGCCGAGTTCAGCGACTCATTCGCCGGGCGATGGCGCAGTGAACAGACGATCACGCCGCTGCGTGTGCCGAAGTCCTTCTCCCCGCGCCTGAGGCCATTCAGCACTGCCTCGAGCACTTCCTCCTCGGACAGTCCGCCCTTCGTGTTCAGCCAGGGGGCGAAGCGCACCTCGATGTAGCGCAGGTTCTCGGCGGCGCAGTCCTCGATCAGCTCGTACGAGATCCGCTCGAGCGACTCGGCCGTCTGCATCAATGAAACGGTGATGTCGAAGCGGGCGAGGTAGTCGACGAGGTCGCGTGCGTCGGTGACGTGCATGTAGTCGCCGAGCTGCTGCGATTCCGTCTTCGGCAGTGCGATACCGTACTCGCGCGCGAGTTCGATCATGGTGGATGGGCGCAGGCTGCCGTCGAGATGCAGGTGCAGATCGGTCTTCGGCAGTTGCCGGATCAGCTCACGTGTAACCGTCATGCGATATCGTCAGTCGTGAAGTGTGTCGGTTGCATCGGCAGCATCCGCAGTGTCTTCGTGCGTCCCGTCCGTGAGTGGTGATGCAATGAAGCGCGGCTCGGCGGGCGCGCGCACCGGCTGCGGCAGCGACTCGACGTAGCTGATGAATGCGTCCAGGTCGCTGATGCCGGTGGGTTCATGCGACTGCGCGTCGGCGAACATCGTGTAGCCGTCGCCGCCCTCGGCCAGGAAGTCGTTCACGGCCATGGCGTAGACGACGTCGTCACGCAGGTCGGATCCGTCGTCGAGCGTGATGCGCTGCACGCGACGTCCGTCCGGGGCATCGGGTGCATAGTGCACGGTCATGCCGCTGAGGTGCACACGCGGTTGACCGCTGGCAAGAGCGTGCTCGAGCGCAGCGCGCACCTGCGCGCCGGTCAGCCGGATCACGATGACCTCGTTGTCGAACGGGTGCGTGTTGTACGCATCGCCCCAGGTCATGACGCCTTCGTCGATCGCCGCACGGATGCCGCCGTTGTTCATGAGCGCGAGTTGCGCATTGCCGGCTGCGCGCTGCGCGTCGGCGATCAACCGTCCGAGCGCGTACTCGGGCGGTCGTCGGTCGAGCGGTTCCGCGATGGTCGCGATCCGGCGCTCGACGAGTGGGCGGATCTCTGCGGCGTAGCGCTCTACCAGTGCTGCGACCGCGGTGTCCGGCTCGACGCGCCAGTGCCAGGTCGCCGGCGTGCCGCGGATCCAGGCGTCCACGCTGTCGGCGCTCACGCGTTCGAGGTCGACCACGCCATAGCGTGTGCTGTAGGAGCCTGTCTCGATGATCGGTATGCCGTTCTCGATCGTGCGTGCCACGCGATGCGTGTGACCCGCGACGATGAGATCGGGTTTCTGCGTGGTGCGACGTGCCCACTCGATGATCTCGTCGCTGCAGCCATTCGTCTCGGTCTCGCAGATCGCTCCCGCGTGTGCGACGACGATGACGAAGTCGGCGCCCTGCGCGCGCAGCCGTGGCACCTCTCGGTCCATGGCCGCTGCGCCGTCGCGGAACTCAAGCCCCGCGACGTTGCTCCCGCGTGTCGCGTCCGGCGTCTCTTCCGTGGACAGCCCGATCAGCCCGACGCGCACGCCATCCACGTCCACCGTGGCAGTGGGTTGTACCCACGATGGCGCGGTGTCGGTGCCGGCGACGAACAGGTTGGCCGAGAGCCACGGGAAGTCCGCCTGCTCGATGCGTTCCTTCAGCACCGCGACGGTCCAGTCGAACTCGTGGTTGCCGAGCGCAGCGCCGCCGTACCGAACAGTATTGAAATAATCGACCGTGCTGCGGCCGCCGGTCAGGTTCGAGATCGGCGTACCCTGCATGACGTCGCCACCATCGAGCAGGATGACCGGTCCGCGGAAGCCGTCGCGCTCGTGCGCGAAATACGCGGCCATGATTGCGGCGCCGCCGAGCGGTGCGCGCTCGACCCAGGACGGGTACTCGGGCTCGAGCCGGCCGTGGAAATCGTTGGTCGCGAGTACGCGCAATCGCGTGCGCGCCCGGTCCGGCCGTGAAGCGGGCGTGGCGGGCGGCGCGGCCGGCTCGCGTTGCGCCTGCTCGCGTCGAGCCGTGGCCGCTGCCTCATCCGGTACGAGGCGCCAGCTCGGCACGAAGACGTCAGCCGGCGTCACGACGCCGCGCCGTCGCACTTCTTCGATCAGCAGCTCGCGGATGTCCTCCTGCCGGTCGTAGATCACCGGGGCATCCGCGATCATGCCGTAACCGCCGCCGCCGCTCTGGCGGTAGTTGTTCAAAGCGAGGGTGAACGTATCGACGTCGCGCACCGGACGGCCCTCGAAATCGAGCGTCGTGATACGCTGGCCGACCGGCCGCGAGACGTCCATGACGTACTCGACGCCGCTCACGACGTCGAAGTTGTAGCCCGGGACGTCGAAGTTGGTCACCGTGCCATCGGGGGCAGGGAAGCCGGCGTAGTATCCCGCAGACTTCTCGAGATACGCGCGCAGCTGTGCGCCCGTGACGCGGATGACCTTGAGCGTGTTGTCGTAGGGATAGAGTGCCGCGACGTGTGCGATCGTGACCTCGCCTTCCGGCAACGCTGCGTCGAGCCGAAACGCAGCCGTCGAGGAAAGCTGGGCGTTGCCGCGAGCACGCTGCACCTCGTTGATGAAATCGATGATCGGCGTGTCCTCGATGCGCGCCGTACGCGTGTCCATGCGTGCTGCGGCACGGCCGATCGTTTCATTCACGTATGTGAGCGTGCGTTCGTGTTCCCAGCGCAGTGAGTCCAGGAACGCGCGGTCCACAACGTCGGGTCGCGGTCGCAGGATCGTGCCATTCCGCCGCACGACCTGCCAGTCGCCAGGCCCATGCTGGGCGACCTCGACTGTGACCGCGGCGAGCGAACGTGCCCAGTTCCGCGCCTGCGTCAGCAGCACACCGTTGATCGTGGTGTCAGCCAGCTCGCGATGCGTGTGACCGAGGAAGATCACGTCGATGTCCGGCACCTCGTGCGCGAGCCGCGCGGCCGCGTTCTCCGGCGGCAGCCCGGTTGTCACCGTGTCATACGAGGTCCCTTCGAGCCCACCGTGCGACAGCACGACGACGACGTCGGCACCCTCGTCGCGCATGCGCTGAACGACCGCATCGACTGACGCGACGACTTCACGGAAGTCGAGGATGCCCTCGACGTTCGCGCGATCCCACACGTGCACGCCGGGCGGCGTGTTCCCCGTTACACCGATCAGCAGCGTGTCGCCGGCGTTCGTCGCATGGGGCAGCAGTACGTAGGGCGTATGCGCATGTTCGGACGTGCCCGCGCGGAACACGTTCGCCGAAACGAACGGGAAGGCCGCCTGCGCGAATGCCGCGTCGAGATGTGCGAGGCCGTAGTTGTACTCGTGGTTCCCGATCGCGGCCGCGTCATACTGGAGCAGGTTCATCGCGCGGATGACCGGGTTCGGCTGGTCCCCGTAGCGGTGCGCGTACAGGAAGCCGAGCGGGTTCCCCTGGAGCAGGTCGCCCGAGTCGAAGAGGTACGTGCTGCCCGGATGGACTGCGCGAACGCTGTCGATCAGCGGCTTCAGATGGCCGAGCGAATAGTCGATCGGCTCGCGCGCGTAGTAGTCGTACGGATAGAGCCGGTTGTGCACGTCGGTCGTGCCGAGCAGCACGAGCGTATCGCGCACGGCAGTCCACGGCGTCGGTGCCGTGTCCGGCAGGCTGGTCGCCGCCGGAGCGCACGCTGCGGCGAGCGCCGCGACCAGCGGCAGAATGCACACGAGCGGCCGCAGAACGGCCGCTCGCAGTATGATCATTCGTCGGGTCAGGTCTTCCATGGACAGAATCTAGGCGGCTGTCGGGATGGCGGCAATCAGCCGGCGGTCACGGCCCTGTCACGGGCGTGCCCGCCGGCTCTGATGCGTCAGTACCAGAATGTGCCCGCGCGTGTGCCATCGTGGGCGGCGCCGGGCCGACGCGCGCCCCGTGGCTCGCGGCGCCGCCGGCCGCCGCGGCGCCGTCGCCGCCGACGCGCGCCTCCGGCCGCTGCCGTGCGGCAAGCGTCTGCGGCGCGGCTTCCGATTCCGCCCGCTCCACGCGCACCTGCGCGCGGTCCGCAAGGAGTGCATCCGTCTTCAGCGCCGCGTGTGCCGCAGCGAGCCGTGCGATCGGCACGCGGAACGGCGAACAGGAGACGTAATCGAGGCCGGTCTCATGGAAGAACTCGACCGAGCTCGGCTCACCGCCGTGCTCGCCGCAGATGCCGACCTTGAGGTCGCGACGTCGCCGGCGGCCCTCCCACGTCGCCATCTGCACGAGCTGGCCGACGCCCTCGCGGTCGAGTACCTGGAACGGATCGTCCTTGAACAGGCCGGCCTCGAGGTACTGCGGCAGGAAGGTCGCGGCGTCGTCGCGCGAGATGCCGAAGGTCGTCTGTGTGAGGTCGTTCGTGCCGAACGAGAAGAAGTCCGCCTCCTGCGCGATCTCGGCCGCGAGCAGACACGCGCGCGGCAACTCGATCATGGTGCCGATCAGGTACGGCAGGTGGACATCGCCCTCGGCGAGGACCTGCTCGGCAACGCGACGAATCGCTTCACGCAGCTGGACCAGCTCCTTCACGTCCGCGACGAGCGGCACCATCACCTCGGGCCGCACCTTCACGCCATCACGCGCAGCATCCGTCGCGGCTTCGAAGATCGCGCGCACCTGCATCTCGATGATCTCGGGATATGCTACGCTGAGACGCACACCGCGGAAGCCAAGCATCGGGTTCTGCTCGGTGTAGCGGTCGATCAGGCGACGCACCACGTCGATCGTGATGCCGGCCGTGCTGGCGAACTGCTGTATTTCGACCTCGTCGTGAGGCAGGAACTCGTGCAGCGGCGGATCGATCAGCCGGATCGTTACGGGCAGGCCGTCCATTGCCCGGAAGATGCCCAGGAAATCGTCGCGCTGCATCGGCAGGATCTTCGCGAGCGCCTTCGTCCTGCCCTCCGGCGTCTCGGCCAGGATCATCTCGCGGACCGCCTGCACACGCTCACCCGTGAAGAACATGTGCTCGGTGCGGCACAGGCCGATGCCTTCCGCACCGAACTCGCGTGCCTTCTCCGCATCGTGCGGCGTGTCGGCGTTCGTGCGCACGGACAGCCGGCGGAACGAATCCGCCCAGCTCATGAGCAGGTTGAAGTTGTTGTCCGGCTCCGGCTCGACGGTGGGCAACTTGCCCAGCAGCACACGGCCTGCCGTACCATCGACGGTGACCCAGTCGCCTTCCTTGAGCGTGTGCGAACCCGCGCGACACTCGCCGTTGCGCACATGCAGTCCGGACGCACCGACGACGCACGTCGTGCCCATCCCGCGTGCGACGACCGCAGCATGCGACGTCATGCCGCCACGTGCGGTGACGACGGCCCTGGCTGCGACCATGCCGTGGAAGTCGTCCGGCGACGTCTCGCTGCGCATGAGGATGACGGGATCGCCGCCTGCAGCGAGTTCGACTGCGCGGTCCGGATGGAATACGACCATGCCCGTGGCCGCACCCGGCGAAGCCGGCAGCCCCGTCGCCAGGACGGTCACCTCGGCATCCGGATCGAGACGTGGGTGCAGCAGCTGGTCGAGCTGTTTCGGATCGACACGCAGGACCGCCTCACGCTGGTCGATGAGTCCTTCACTGACCATCTCCACGGCGATACGGATCGCTGCGCCGGCCGTCCGTTTGCCCGTCCGCGTCTGCAGCAGGTACAGCGTGCCGCGCTCGACCGTGAACTCGAGATCCTGCATCTCGCGGTAGTGTCGCTCCAGCCGGTCCTGCAGTTCGAGAAGCTGTCCGTACGCCTGCGGCAGGCGGTACTCCATCTCCTCGATCGAGAGCGGCGTGCGAATCCCGGCAACCACGTCTTCGCCCTGGGCATTCACCAGGAACTCGCCAAAGAACTTCCGCTCGCCCGTCGACGGATTGCGCGTGAACGCGACACCGGTACCCGAATCATCGCCGAGGTTGCCATACACCATCGACTGCACGTTCACTGCAGTGCCGAGATAGTCGGGGATGCCGTGCACGCGGCGGTACGCAATCGCGCGCTCCACGTTCCACGAGCGGAATACGGCCTCGATCGCACCCCAGAGCTGGATCTGCGGATCCTCCGGGAACGGACTCCCGATGCGCTCCTGCACGAGCGCCTTGAACTGCTCGACGAGCGTGCGCAGGTCGTCTGCCGTCAGCGCCGTGTCTTCGGCGACGCCGCGCGCATGCTTCATTGCCTCGAGCTGGTGCTCGAAGTCCGACGCCGGGACGCCGAGCACGACGTCGCCGTACATCTGGACAAACCGGCGGTAGGAGTCCCAGGCGAAGCGATCATCGTCGGCGGCACGCGCGAGCGCTGCGACCGTGTGATCGTTCAGCCCGAGGTTCAGGATGGTGTCCATCATGCCCGGCATCGAGATCGCCGCACCACTCCGCACCGATACCAGCAGCGGGTTCTCGAGACCGCCGAAGCGCTTGCCCGTGTCGCGTTCCGTCCGCTGCAGCGCCACAGCAACCTGCTCCTCGAGCCCCGGAGGATAGCGCTGCTCGCGCAGATAGAAGCGACAGGCGTCTGTATCGATCGTGAACCCGGGCGGCACCGGAACCCCGATCCGGGTCATCTCGGCCAGGTTCGCGCCCTTGCCGCCGAGCGCCTGCTTGTCGTCTTTGCTCCCCTCGGCGTAGCCGTTGCCGAAGTAGAACACGTACTTGCCGGCCATTGCATTGCTCCGAGGTGTTATTGCGAGGTCGATGAGGGGGCAGGGATTCAACATTCGGGCCGCCGCTTCTCAAACACGGGTGGGGGTGAGGGTGAGCGTGGCGCACGCGCCTATGGCGCGTGCTGGGCGGGGACGCTTCGGGTGGAGCGGCGGGCGGGGTGCACTGCGGGCGGGGACAAATTGGCCGGAGTCTGTTCGCATGGCCGGATTGCGTATTCGCATGCCCGGGTGGCGGTGTGATCCATCACGATATGCGACCCGAAAAACTACGCATGTGGCAGGCGGCCGTGCGTCACTCAGCGCGAAATGCAGCTGACCATCTCGAACGATCAGCCGAGTCCGCGCTTTTCAACATCGGCGAGGGAGCTGGTGCATTCCAGCCACGGGTGAAGATCTCGTGCTACGAGATTGCCAGGAAGGAGCTCAATGAGGTGCGTGCAGTCCTGCGTCGACTGACCATCAAGCGCGCTGCCACCACCTCGGATACACAGCGAGCCTGCAACCTCGCCGGAGCTACGATCGGCATGCTCACAAAGGCGATCATAACCCTGGAGCAGCGCTCCGAGCATTGAGGCCCCCACCCGCCGTAGCCCCGTAGTGTCCCCACCCAGCACGCGCCACCGGCGCGTGCGCCACGTTCACCCCCACCCGCACCCCAGCCATTCAGCAGTGCGACGAAACAACCCGTCCCATCTTCAGATCCACCAGTGGCGCCACATAATTCCCCGAGAAACAGGCGTCACAGAATGGCCCACGTTCGGCGACCGCCGCATGCATGCCTTCCAGCGACAGGTATCCCAGCGAGTCGACGTTGAGGTGCTCGCGGATTTCCTCGACCGTGTGGTTCGCGCCGATCAGTTCGTCCTTGGTCGGCATGTCGATGCCGTAGTAGCAGGGCGATATGACCGGTGGACTGGCGACACGGAAATGCACTTCCTTTGCGCCGGCGTCGCGGATGAGGCTGATGAGGCCACGGCTGGTGGTGCCCCGCACGAGAGAGTCGTCCACGACGATCACGCGCTTGCCTTCGATGACCTCGCGTACCGGGTTGTACTTGATGCGGACCTTGAAGTCGCGGCCTTCCTGCGTCGGGTGGATGAAGGTGCGACCGACGTAGTGGTTGCGGATCAGGCCGAGCTCGAGCGGGATGCCGCTCTGCTCGGCATAACCGAGTGCTGAGGAGTTCGACGAGTCGGGTACACTGAACACGCAGTCGGCATCGACCGGGTGCTCCTTTGCGAGCTGTCGCCCGAACGCGCGGCGTGCGCGGTCGACGCTCACGTCCCAGATGCGCGAGTCGGGTCGTGCGAAGTAGACGAGCTCGAAGATGCACGGCGCCTGGCGCTCGGCGCCTTCGAGGGGTGGCAGGTACGTGATCTCGTCTCCTTCGACACGCACGACCTCGCCCGGCCCGAGCGTGCAGTGATTGCGGGCGCCGATCAGGTCGAGCGCGCACGTTTCACTCGCGATTGCGACGCCGCCGTCGGGCAGGCGGCCCATGATGAGCGGACGGTAGCCCCACGGATCGCGCGCGGCGTACAGCGTCTCGCCTACGGTCAGGATCACGGAGAACGCGCCGGCGAGTCGCGAGAGCGCATCGGCCAGCTGCAGCTCGACCGTCGGCTCGCGCGAGCGGGCGATCAGGTGCACCAGTACCTCGGAGTCCACCGTGGACTGGAAGAGCGCGCCCTCGCGTACGAGCTCCTCGCGCAGCATCTGTGCATTCGTGATGTTGCCGTTGTGCACGAGGGCGAGGTCACCCTGGTGGTAGCGCACCACGATCGGCTGCGCATTGACGAGGCCGATGCCGCCGGCAGTCGAGTAGCGGACGTGGCCGAGTGCAGTGCGACCGGGCAGGCCGCGCAACCGGTCGTCGTCGAATCCCTCCACGACCAGACCTTCCGCCTTGTGCAGCCGCGCACGGCCGTCGCCGTCCACCGCGGAGATGCCCGCCGCTTCCTGTCCGCGATGCTGCAGGCCGTAGAGGCCGAGGAACGCGACCTCTGCCGCCCGCTCGATGCCGGTGATGCCGACGATGCCACACATTGTGAGCCTGCTCCGTATCTGTGAGCGGCCGGCGTCGGCCGCGTTCCATCCAGTGTGCACGGCCGCTGCCGTGCGTTCATGTGTCAGTCGTGCGCGGCGCGTTGCATGAGCCGCGGGATCGCCGTCTCGTACACCTCGGCGATGCTCGCGAGGGGTGCGTCGATCGCGACCGCGCCGGCAGCCAGGCGGAACGAGCCGCCCGCAACGCGACCGATCTGCAGCGCCGGCACGCCGAGTTCGCGCGCCACCTGCACCACGCGCTCGACGTCGTCTGCCGCGCACGATACCACGGCCCGCCCCTGTGCCTCGCCGAAGAACAGCGGGGCGGGGCGGAGCGATCCAGCGTCCAGCGTGACGTCCACGCCAACGTCACCCGCGATCGCCGATTCCGCGATCGCGACGGCGAGGCCGCCTTCTGCACAGTCGTGCGCGCTCTTCGCAAGGCCCGCTTCCGCGAGTGCGACGAGCGTGCGCTGCAATGCACGCTCGCGCGCGAGATCGATACGCGGTGCGTCGCCTGCAACGAGGCCGTGCACGACCTTCAGGTACTCGCTGCCGCCCAGCTCGCCGGTGTTCTCGCCCAGCAGCACGATGGCATCGCCTTCATCGCGGAACGCCATGCGCACGTGCTTCTCGATGTCGTCGATCACGCCGACCATGCCGACGACCGGCGTCGGGTAGATCGCGCCCGTGGGGTTCTCGTTGTACAGCGACACGTTGCCGCCGGTCACGGGCGTCTCGAACGCGCGGCATGCCTCGCCCATGCCGGCAACGGCTTCCTGCATCTGGTAGTAGACTTCGGGCTTGAGCGGATTACCGAAGTTCAGGTTGTTCGTGATCGCCTTCGGCACCGCGCCCGTGCATGCGACATTGCGCGCCGCTTCCGCCACGGCGATCATCGCGCCGCGTCGCGGGTTCAGGTACACGTAGCGGCCGTTGCAATCCACGCTTGCCGCGACGCCCTTGTTCGTGCCGCGGATGCGGATCACGCCGGCATCGCCGCCCGGGCCGATCACGGTATTCGTGCGCACCGTCGAGTCGTACTGCCGGTGCACCCACGTCTTCGACGCAATGGTCGGTGACGCGAGCAGCCGCAGCAGCACCTTCGTCGGGTGGTCCGCGGCGGGAGCGAGGTGCTCTTCCGATGGTGTCCACGCACGCAGCTTCTGCACTTCGGCGGCCTCGACCCCGTCGCGCGTGTACGTGGGACAGCCGGTGACGAGCGGGAATCCGGGGATCTCGCACACGACGACGCCGTTCTCGCGCACACGGTAGAGCCCGTCATCGGTCACGTGGCCGATCACCGCCGCTTCCAGCTCCCACTTCTCGAGGATCTGCTTGACGTCGTCCTCGCGGCCCTGCTTCGCGACGACGAGCATGCGCTCCTGCGATTCCGACAGCAGAATTTCGTACGGCGTCATGTTCGCTTCGCGCACCGGCACGAGCGCAACGTCGAGATCGACGCCGGTGCCCGCGCGCGCCGCCATCTCGGTGGATGACGATGCCAGCCCGGCAGCACCCATGTCCTGGATGCCGACGATGTGCCCGCTGCGAATCAGCTCGAGCGATGCTTCCAGCAGCAGCTTCTCGGTGAACGGGTCGCCCACCTGCACCTGCGGCCGCTTCGCCTCGTCCTCGTCGGACAGTTCTTCGGAGGCGAACGTCGCGCCGTGGATACCGTCACGGCCGGTGCGCGCGCCGACGGCGATGATCGGGTTGCCGGCGCCCTCCGCATACGCGCGGATCAGCTCGTCCCTGCGCATGTGACCGATGGCCATCGCATTGACGAGCGGGTTGCCTTCGTACGCGTCGTCGAAATAGACCTCGCCGCCTATGTTCGGGATGCCGACGCAGTTGCCGTAGTCGCCGATGCCCTTGACGACACCCGCGAACAGCCAGCGCACGCGCGGGTTCGTGAGCGAGCCGAAGCGGAGCGAGTCGAGTACGGCGACAGGTCGCGCACCCATCGTGAAGACGTCGCGCAGGATGCCGCCGACACCGGCTGCCGCACCCTGGTACGGCTCGATCGCAGACGGATGGTTGTGC
>CAYLME010000007.1:0-14144 GCA_964384585.1 uncultured Gemmatimonadaceae bacterium
TGTGCCCCTTCCGCTCGCGGTTGATCTTGTCGATCATCGCCGCGAGCGTCGTCGACTTGCCCGAGCCGGTCGGACCGGTGACGAGCACGAGCCCGCGCGGCCGCTCGGCGAGCTTCGCGATGACCGGCGGCAGGCTCAGCTCGGCGAACGTCTTGATGTTGAACGGGATCTGCCGCATCACGATCGAGACGCAGCCGCGCTGCTTGAAGCAGTTGCCGCGGAAGCGGGCGAGGTTCTGGATGCCGAACGAGAAGTCGAGCTCGTCCTCCATCTCGAACCGCTTCTTCTGGTTCTCGGTCAGCACCGAGTAGGCGAGCTGGAGCGTGTCCTTCGGCGCCAGCACGACCTCCTGGCGCGAGGTCTGGATGTCGCCGTCGATCCGCATCTTCGGGCGCTCGCCGGCGGTGATGTGGAGGTCGCTCGCGCCGCGCTCGATCATCTCCTCGAGCAGGACGCGGAGGTTCACCTGCTGCGCCGGGCTGGTGGCCGGAGCCGTCATCGAGGCCGTCTGTCGTGGGGTGGGGGAGGTCATCGTCGTCGCCTCAGGCGCTCGTCTCGCGGATGATCTGCTCGAGCGGCGTGATGCCCTTGAAGACCTTGAGCAGGCCGTCCATGCGCAGCGTGAGCATGCCACCCTCGATCGCCGCGTCCTTGATCTCGGCCGCGCCGACGTTCTGGAGGATCAGCTTGCGCAGCGCCGGCGTCATGAACATGACCTCGTAGACGCCTTGGCGGCCCTTGAGGCCAGAGCCGTTGCAGGTGTCGCAGCCCTTGCCCTTGAAGAAGGTCATCTCGGCGACCTTGGTGTCGAGCGTGACGTTCGCGACGTGGGGCGCGGCGTCCTTCGGTGCGCGCGCCTTCATGTCGTTGATCGCCTCCTCGGTGAACCGGAGGTCGCGCAGCGTGGTCGTGCGCTTGATCTTCGCCGCATCGAGCTCCGCGTCGTCGGGCTTGTAGGTCGCCTTGCAGTTCGCGCAGATCCGGCGCACGAGGCGCTGCGCGAGCACGAGGTTCAGTGCCGAGCTCACGTTGAACGGCTCGAGCCCCATGTCGAGCAGTCGCGTCACCGTCTCGGCGGCCGAGTTCGTGTGCAGCGTCGAGAGCACGAGGTGGCCGGTGAGCGCCGCCTTGATCGCGATACCACCCGTCTCGATGTCTCGAATCTCGCCGACCATGATGATGTTCGGGTCCTGGCGCAGGAACGCCTTCAGCGCGGCCGCGAACGTCATCCCGATCTCGTTACGGACGAGAACCTGGTTGATCCCGTAGATGTTGTACTCGACCGGGTCCTCCGCTGTCATGATGTTCACCTCTTCGGTGTTGATCTTCGACAGGGCGGAGTACAGCGTGGTCGTCTTACCGGAACCCGTCGGACCGGTGACCAGCACCATGCCGTACGGGTTCATGATCGCGGCCATGAAGTCCTTCTCGGCCTTCGGCTCCAGGCCGAACTTCTCGAGGTCGAGCGTCAGGTTGCTCTTGTCGAGAATACGCAGCACGATCTTCTCGCCGAAGATGACCGGCAGTGTCGACACACGGAAGTCGATCACCTTGTTCTTCATCTTCAGCTTGATGCGGCCGTCCTGCGGTACACGTCGCTCCGCGATATTGAGCGACGCCATGATCTTGATACGCGACGTCAGCGCCGCCTTCAGCTTCATCGGCGGCTTCATGATCTCCATGAGCGCACCGTCGATGCGGTAGCGCACACGGATCTCTTTTTCGAACGGCTCCACGTGAATGTCCGAGGCGCCACGCAGCACTGCGTCCGTCAGGATCCCGTTGATCAGCTTGACGACGGGCGCGTCCTCGACCTGCGCCTGCAGCGCTGCGGCCGAGATCTCGTCGTCCTGCTCCTCGACCAGCTCGACGTCCTCGTCCCCTTCGATCTGGTCGAGGATCTGTGCCAGCGCGCTCTCGTCTTCCCGGATCCCGTAGTAGTTCTCGAGATGCTTGCGCAGTGTGTACTCGCCAACGATCACCGGCTCGATGTCGTGGCGCGTGATGAACTTCAGGTTGTCGATCGCGCCGGCATCCGTCGGGTTCGCCATCGCGACCGTCAGCATGCGGCCGACCCGGCGCAGCGGCAGAACCAGGTAGCGCAGGGCCAGGTCGCCCGGCACCATCTTCACGATCTTGGGGTCGACCTGGACACGATCGAGGTCGACGGCCGGGACGCGATACTGCTTGGCGAGCGAGCGCGTCAGCTCGCTTTCCTGGATGAAGCCGAGCTTGATCAGCGTGTAGCCGATCCGATGACCATTCTGACGGGCGTCCTGAAGCGCCGCCGAGAGCTGCTCGGCGGTGATCAGGCCTTCACGCACCAGAAGTTCACCGATCCGGTCGGTTGCTGCTGTCGTCGCAGTCGCCATTGGTATCCGGGGTCCCGCCCGCACGGGCATACGCGTAGCCTCGCGGACAGTGTCGGGGAGGGAAAAAAGTTACCGACGTAACATGCCCCGGTCAAGCAGAAATGTGTAGTGGCAACAGGTTACGAAATGTTCATGGTGGGCGACGCCGGGGCGTCCCCCGCGTTGTCGGGGCCGGCGAGGCGGGCCCGGCAGCTACCGCCTAGAACCGCACCAGTCCCCTGATCTTCTCGAGCAACGCCGGCCCGATCCCGCTGACCTTGTCCAGGTCCTCCAGGTTGCGGAACCGCCCGTGCTGCTCGCGGTGTGCGACGATGCGCGCCGCCAGCGCAGGCCCGACACCGGGCAGCCGCTGCAGTTCCTCGACCGAGGCTTCGTTTACCGGAATCGACTGTGCCCCCGGGCCGTCTGCCTTTCCTTCCGGGCTGCGACGCACCACCACGGGCGGCGCGCCGGGCGCACTCGAACGGCCCGGCGTCACGGTCCGCCGCGGCGGCGGTCGTTGCGCGGTGCCCTGCCCCGCGCGCGTGCGTACCGGCTGCTGCAGGGCGCTCACGCCAGGCGGCGGCGTCATGCGCGTCGGGTCGTCCCAGGTGCCGAAGCTCGCGCTCGCCGCAATCGCCTCCAGTACCGGCTTCTTCAGGCCGGGGATGCCGCGGATGTCGTCTAGCGCGAGCGCGCCCAACCTGTCACGTTCTGCGATGATCGAGGCCGCAGCCGCCGGGCCGACCTTCGGGATCGCCGCGATCTCTGCCTCCGTCGCTGCATTCAGATTCACCCACCCGAGCGATGTCCCGGCCTTCGCGGCGTCGCCGCGGTTCATCAGCGCCATGCTGCCGGCCTGCAACTCCGCGATGCTGACCTGGTTGCCCTCGATTACGACGGGACCCGGCCGCCCCGCATACCGAGCCGCCGCCGAGATCAGGATCATCCCGCCAATGAAGGCGAGCGCCTGGGATTCCTCTTTCGTGAGTTTCATCGCCTCCTCCGCTCGGGTGCGCGCGGAAGGTGGCGACGCGCGACGGGCGCGAGGATGGCCGGATGGGACGGAAGAGCTGTTCAGTCGACAGGACCGGCTACGAAATGATGAACCCGCAGATGCAGTAACGGCCCTGCGGCCGAAGGCAGGCTATTCCAGGTAGCCCGCCACGATCCCCTCCCCGCGCCGGACGCGCTCCTTCACCTCCTCGGCGATGGCACGATTGTCCGTCCGGATCAGCTCCACCAGCCGCGGGATCCGCTTCGCCTCGGAAGACGGGTCATGCCGGGCGCTCCAGAGCACGATCTCGAGGATCACCGGGATCAGGTCGAGCCCCTTCTCGGTGAGAGAGTAGATGTCCCTGCGACGATCCGCCTCGTCCGGCTCGCGCCGCAGAATGTCCGCTGCCATCAGGTGCTCCAGCCGCGAGGCAAGCGTATTCGTCGCAAAGCCCTCCTCCGACCGCAGAAAATCGCCGTACGTCCTCTTCCCGCGAAACACGATGTCGCGCAGGATGAGCAGCG
Source organism: uncultured Gemmatimonadaceae bacterium (assembly GCA_964384585.1). Taxonomy (GTDB): domain Bacteria; phylum Gemmatimonadota; class Gemmatimonadetes; order Longimicrobiales; family RSA9; genus DASTYK01. The sequence goes on from CAYLME010000007.1 coordinate 3,873, forward strand.
CCCAGCGATCACCGAACGCCTCGAGCCCGTAGTTGACCGGACAGTGCGAGCGCAGTTCAGCCGTACGCCTTTGCATCCGCTTCTCCTCGATAACCATTCCAAGGCTAGACAGATCACTTGCGAAACGCAAGCGATCTTGCTACGCTGGACGCACACACCGGAGTTCGGCCGCCGGGACGGCCGGCGGGACCGGTCAACGACAGGGGGGAGGTGGGGATGGTGGACATCATTCACAGGATCGGGATCGAGTCGCCGGCGGAGCGCGTGGAGCAGGCGCTCACGTCTGTCGAGGGACTCGCAGGCTGGTGGACGCAGGAGGCTGCGGGCGACAGCCGCGTCGGTGGGAGGATCGAGTTTCTGTTCCGGCACGACGACGGTGAGGTGAAGGGCCGGATCGTGATGGAAGTGCACGAAAGCGATGCGGATGCGGACGTCCGCTGGCGTTGCGTCGACGGGCCGCCCGAGTGGATCGGCACGGATGTCACGTTCAGGCTGCAACAGGAGGGCGGCAGCACGATCGTGCTGTTCGGCCATCGCAACTGGCGCGAGGCTGTTGAGTTCACGTCGCACTGCAGTATGAAGTGGGCGACATTCCTGCTCAGCCTGCGTGCGTATGTCGAGACCGGCAAAGGCAGGCCGGCACCGCACGACCTGAAGATCGACAATTGGAACTGAGGGGGCCGGCTGGGCCGTTGGGGGCCGGCTGGGCGTCTGACGCCGGGCTTTGCGCCCCACCGTGCCCGATGGCCCTGCCGGCCCCGACATCCCGCCTCACCCCCCGCGATAGACGAGCGCTGCAATCACGTCGCCGACCGCACCCAGCCCGCGCGCCGACGTGTTCGCGATCACGTCGTTCTGGGTGTGCCAGTACGCGTTGTTCGGCCCGTAATCCATGTCGATGATGTTGATCATGCGGATGCCGCCCTGGTTGATCGGCACGTGGTCATCCATGATCGACGAGCCGGTCGTACGCACGAATACGTTGCCGTAGCCGATTCCCTCCGCCATTCGCCATACCCGCTGCACGACTTCGGGCGCGTAGTGCAACGAGTAGCCCTCCATCTCGAAGCGCGGGTTCGTGTCGCCGACGAGATCGACGAGGATGCCGTAGAGCGGTGCGTACCCGGGCGGCTGGTTCGCGGCGAAGTGCTTCGCGCCGAGATACATGTTCTCGTAATCGCCCGGCCGCGTCGCGAAGTCCTCGCCGTCGGTCATCAGGATATCGATGCCGATGGGCGGTGGGTTCTTTGCGAACATGTCGGCGAGCATGAGGAGCACGGCGACGCCGGAGGCACCATCGTTCGCGCCCTCGATCGGCATCTGCCGGCGCGCCTCGTCGTCTTCCTGGTCCGACACCGGGCGCGTGTCCCAGTGCGCAGCGAGGAGGATGCGGGTGGGGTTGGCGGCATCGAAGCGCGCGAAGACGTTGTGCAGCTGGAGCGTCTCGTGCCCCTCGATCGGCTGTTCGAAGCTCTGCACCGCGACCGTGTCTGCGCGCTCGCCCAGGTACTCGACCATCCACTGCAGTTGCGCCGCATGCCCGGCCGTATTGGGCACGCGGGGTCCGAACTCGACCTGCCGGCGCAGCAGTGCGTGCGCGCTGTCCGCATCGAATGCAGGGACACTGGCCGATGGGATCTGGCCGCTGCCGTCGCCGTTCGCGCACGCGGCGGCCGCGAGGAGCAGGATCGCGCCGGACGCGCGGCGCAGGGACGTCGTATAAGAGGGGGTCTCGATCATGGGCACGAAGCTAGGGTCGATGGCGGGGCCGGGCCATAGCAGGGCGAGTCGTGCGAGTGACGTCCCGAGGCGACGAGCGGGCCACCCCGACGAACGATGCCGGCGCCGTCGTGTACCACGATCGCGGTTGCCTTGTATGACACCGGTACCGCCGGTAGTGTTTCGCGTTTGCCGGTGCTCCGATCCGGGGCCCGCCGGACGCTGGCCGGGACGAACTCATGCGGATTCTCACACGCTACATGCTGCGGGCGCACCTTGGCCCGTTCCTGTTCGCGCTCAGCGTCCTGACCAGCATTGTCTTCATCAATACGATTGCGCGTAGGATCGAGGACCTGGCCGGCAAGGGGCTGGGGGCGTGGGTGATCATCGAAGTCGGGCTGCTGTCGCTGCCGCACGTGATCGCGCTCACGCTGCCGATGGCCGTACTGGTCGCGGTGCTGTTTGCGTTCAGCCAGATGGCGGCCGACAACGAGATCACGGCGCTCAAGGCGAGCGGTGTCAACCTTGTTCGCCTGATGGTGCCGATCCTTGGCGCCGGGATCATGCTCTTCGCAGGCATGGTCTATTTCAACGACAGCATCCTGCCCGAGACGAATCATCGCCTCAAGAATCTGCTGGCCGACATCGCGCGCAAGAGCCCGACGCTCGAATTGCGCGAACAGGTGATCAACGAGATCCGCAGCGAGAGCTACCGCTCGCGCTATTACCTGCAGGCCGCGCACATCGACCCGGCAACGAACCGGATGCGCGACGTCGTCATCTACGATCTCAGCGTGCCTGCCGAGCCGCGCACGGTGTACGCCGACTCCGGCCGCATCACGTTCAGCGAGGACCGCACGAGCCTGCTGATGATCCTGTTCGACGGCTGGATCAACCAGGTGGACGAGAAGAATCGCGAGAACTTCCAGCGTGTCTATTTCCGTGAGCAGCTGATGCAGCTCGCCGGCGTGAACACCGTGCTCGAGCGTGAGCAGGCGAGCGAGTATCGCAGTGACCGTGAGATGTCGCTCGCACAGCTGCGGGCCACGATCGACACGACCCGTGTCGAGATGGATTCGCTGCGCAGGGAGGCGGCGCGTCTCGGTCGCGCTGCGGTGTCGATGGCGCTGGGCGGGCCGGCCGGCCAGGGGCCCGATGCGGAGGATCGTTTTCCGCCGCCCAGTGCTGCGTACGCGGTGAGCGCGGGCGACAGCCCGGAGGCATTCTCCGCCAGGGTCAACATCGACGAGCCCGGCGAGGGCACGACGAGCGATTATGTCTCGGAGCGCTCGGCGGGCGAGCTGGCGGCGTTCCAGAACCGCGCACGCACGCTGCAGCGTCGCATGAACGAGTACAGCGTCGAATGGCACAAGAAGTGGGCGATTCCGTTTGCGTGCATCGTGTTCGTGCTGATCGGCGCGCCACTCGCCGTGCGCTTCCCGCGTGGCGGCGCCGGCATGGTGATCCTGTTCTCGGTGATCGTGTTCGGCATCTACTACATCTCACTGATCGGCGGTGAGTCGCTCGGCGACGCCGGCACGATCGCGCCGTTCGTGGGGCCGTGGCTGCCGAACATCGCGTTCCTCGGCCTCGCGGCCTGGGGCCTCTCGCGCATCGGCCGCGAGACATCGACGACGCGCGGCGGCGGCTTCGACGACTTCGTGCAGACGACGAAGACATTCCTCACGAGACCGTTCCGACGCCGGAGAGCCGCAACGGCCGGAGCAGGCGCCGACTGATGCGCACCCTCGATCGCTACGTCGCGCGCGAGTTCCTGCGGCTCTTCATCCTCTTCGTCCTCGCGGCGCCGATGCTCTTCATCATCGGCGACTGGACGGACAATGTCGGGCGCTATTCCGAACGCGGTCTCACGATCGGCGACCTGATGCTCGGCTATCTCTACCAGATGCCGCTGTTCATCTCCTGGTCGATGCCGATCGCTGCACTGATCGCGACGGTCTTCACCGTGAGCAACATGGCGCGCCACTCGGAGCTCGCTGCGGCCAAGGCGGGCGGCATCAGCTTTTTCCGGCTGCTGCTCGCGCTGCCGATCATGGGCGTGCTGTTCACTGTTCTGGGTCTGGTGCTGACGGAGGTCGTGCCGGTAACGACGCGCATGAAGGCGGAAGTGATGCGCGAGAAGCCGCGGTCACAGCCGACGCGTTCGTCGTTCGTCTATCGCGGGTCGGACGGCACCGTGTACCAGGTGCGGCGACTCGATCCGGAGAGCAACTCGATCACCGGACTGGTCATGGAGCAGGAGGGCGATCCGCCCGGGCGTGCGCATGTGCACCTCACTGCGGAGCGCGCGCGCTTCGCTGCCGACAGCGGATGGACCATCAGCAACGGGTTCCTGCGACGCTACACAGGGCCGGACTCGGAATCGACATGGGGCTTCCGCAGTGCGCGCGTGCGCGGTTTTCACGACGAGCCCGACAAGCTGCTCGCCATCCCGCGCGAGCCCGAGGAGATGCGCTATGCCGAGCTGGGCGAGTTCATCGATGCGCTGCGCCGCTCAGGCGGCAAGCCGCTCGAGCTGATGGTCGAACAGGCGCAGAAGGTCGCGATCCCCTGTGCGACGCTCATCATCGTGCTCTTCGGGATGCCGCTCGCGAACGCTGCGGCACGCGGCAGCGCTGCCTACGGCATCGGCATCGCGCTCGGCATCACGATCTTCTACATGCTGTTCTTCCGTGTCGCAGGCGCAGCCGGCTCGAGCGGCGCGATGGACCCTGTGCTGGCAGCGTGGCTGCCGAATCTCGTGTTCCTGGTCGCGGCCGGGTTCCTCTGGACGCGGGTACGGACCTAGCTTCGCCGTTCATCGGTGGCAGGCTTTTCATGAACGCACCGCTCACCACTCTCAGCCGAGTACGTCCAGCGCCATCTCCCCGCTGAACACCATTCCCGCCGGGCCGAGCAGCTTCACCTCGTAGTCCGGCGAGATCTCGACTTCCGTGTGACCGCCGAGCATGTCGATGCGGAACGTACCGGGCTGTACGAACCCGCGCTTCACTGCCGCTGCGGCCACGGCACACGAGCTCGAGCCCGACGCGAGGGTTTCGCCTGCGCCGCGCTCCCATATCCACGCTTCCAGTGTGTTCGGGCCGACGACGCGCGCGAGCTGTACGTTGGTGCCTTCCGCGAACGACGGATGCGTGCACAGTTGGGGCGCGCGCTTCTCGAAGTCCGCGCGCGTCAGCTCATCGACGAACACGACGCAATGACGGTTCGCCAGCGATACGGTGTTGATGCGCGCACTCAGCCCGTCGCCCAGGTCGAGGTCATAGTCCAGCGTTTCGCCCGGGCTCGGCGTGAAGTCGACGTCCCTGCCGTTGAACGTCGCGCGACCCATTTCTGCCCGGATCATGAGCTGTCCGCGCTCGAGCCGCTCCTCCACGCGCATGCGCACGGTGTCACGAATCAGCCGGACGGGGAACCACTCGTTCGACTGAACGATGCCGCGGCCGTGCAGCCACGAGCCGAAGATGCGCAGCCCGTTGCCGCTCTTCTCCGCCTCGGTCCCGTCCGGGTTCCAGATGCGCAGTGCGATGCCGTCGGACAGGTCGGCGAGGAGGATGCCGTCGGAGCCGACACCACGGTGTCGGTCGCAGATGCGACGGATACGGTCGGTGGTGAGTTCGACGGGCAGGTCCGCCGCGTCCACCACGATGTAGTCGTTGCCGAGGGCTTCGCCCTTGGCGAAGCGGAGGGTGCTGGTCACTGTCACGGCGCGACCGACTCCTTTCTCTGCGCCGGCGGCGCAAACCCGAACACCGAATCCTCTTCGACCATCTCGAGCGGCACCGAGCAATCGATGCCGTTGATGCCGTCGAAGACCTGCAGCGCGAACTCGACCTTGCCGAATGGTGCACTGACCTGGAGACCCTGCACTGCGCCGCTCACTTCCTGGAACATCTCGCGCGCGATCGCGACGCCTTCGGCGAGTGCGTGCTCACGACTGCGCGCGCTCGCGCGGTGCATGCGCTCGACGATCTCGGGCGGCACGGTCACGCCGGGCACTTCGTTCGCCAGGAACTCGGCATTGCGTGCGGACACGAGCGGCCAGATGCCCGCTACGATCGGTATGCGCAGACCGCGTCGCTCGAGCTCCTCGATGAAGCGGAGCAGCTGCGCGGCGTCGAACACCGGTTGCGTGATCGCGTACTCCGCGCCCGCATCGACCTTCCAGTAGAAGCGCGACAGCTCGTTCTCGAAATCCGGCGCACCGGGATTGACACCCACACCGATTGTGAACGATGTCGGCTCGCCGATCGAGTTGCCACCCGGGTCGAGCCCATGGTTCAGGCGGCTCACCATGTTCGTCAGACCGATCGAGTCGATATCGAAGACCGCGGTCGCTTCCGGATACGGTCCCATCTTCGGCGGGTCACCGGTGATGAGCAGCAGGTTGCGCAACCCGAGTGCGTGCGCGCCCAGCAGGTCCGACAGCATGCCCAGCAGGTTGCGGTCGCGGCAGCAGTAATGCACGACGGTCTCGATGCCGACGACCTGCTCCACGAGCGTCGCAGTCGGCAGCACGCCCATGCGCATCTGCGCGCGCGGGCCGTCCGGCACATTGACCGCATCGACGCCCGCATTCTTCAGCAGGCGCACACCCGCGAGCATCTTTGCCGGCGTGATGCCGCGCGGCGGTACGATCTCGACCGTGGTTGCCAGCTCGCCCGCCGCGATCCTGCGTCCCCAGTTCGAACGCGCGTCGAGTGGTGTGCCCGGCACCGGCGCTGCCGCTTCGGGCTGCGACTGCACGTGCACGAGCGTCCGCCGCGGCGCGACCGAGTGCACTGCGTCCGCAATGCGGCGGATGTGCTCCGGCGTCGTGCCGCAGCAGCCGCCGACGAACCGCACACCCGCACGGATCGCGCGCTGCGCATGTTTCGCCATGTACTCCGGCGACGCCATGTACATCTTGCGCCCGGCAATCTCGCGCGGCAGCCCCGCATTCGGCTGCGCACTCAGCGGACGTTCCGTCACGTGCGCCATCTTCTCGAGTGCCGACAGAATGACGGCCGGCCCGACCGAACAGTTGAGCCCGATCACATCCGCGCCCCACTCGTCCAGCTTCGCAGCGAGTACCGCTGCAGCCGTGCCGTACACGGTGACACCATCTTCCTGCACCGTCATCTGCGCGATCACGGCCGGCGCCCCGGCGTCGCGCGCACCCAGCAGCGCCTGATGCACCTCGTCCAGGTCGGCGAACGTCTCGAGCAGGATGAAGTCAGCGCCGCCCTCGAGCAGCGCTGCCGCCTGCTCGCGGAACAGCGCACGTGCCTCGCCGAGCGACGTCGGCCCATAGGGCTCGATGCGGATGCCGAGCGGCCCGATCGCACCCGCGACCAGCGCGTTCGGCCCCGCCACCTCCTTCGCGATCCGCGCCGCACTCGCATTGATCGCCTCGACCTGCGCTTCCAGCCCGTGCTCCGCCAGCTTCAACCGGTTCGCGCCAAAGCTGTTCGTCTCCAGTATCTCCGCACCCGCACGCAGATACTCGCGATGCACCTCGCGGATCAGATCCGGCTCGCGCAACGACAGTTCGTCGTAGCACCGATTGATGTAGATGCCGCGCGAATACAGCATGGTGCCCATGGCGCCGTCGAAGATGGCGGGGCGGTGGTCGGATAGCAGGTCGTGTATGTTCATCGGCGGTTACTGGTCGTGATGCGGGCCGGGGCCCGGGGCCCGCGCCCGGGCCCGGGGGTTACGACGGGATTCCACGCTGCTCACCATGCTCGTCAGCATTGCTGCGACGTGGTTGAGCAACTCGATCGAGTGTCTCGTCTCAGTCGGCGTGAACACACCGAACCGCTCCAGCAGTGTCAACGCCCCTGCGGTCTCTGCCGCGGAGCGACGCGCCATGCGATAGAATCGCGCCTTCTCAGCCGTCCTGAACTCATCAGCACCCTCGGCAATGTTGAGGGCGACCGACGTAGACGAGCGCATGACCTGATCGCGGAGCGGGTAGTGAGCAGGCGGTATCCGTCGCGCTAGCGCGTTCACCTCCGCCGCAGCATTCGCGGCAGCATCGAATGCTCGTAGTCGTTGGAACTCGAAGCCCGGCATGTGACACTCGCTGTCGAAGGAGCGGATGACTCGACGTGCGCGGCGCACACGACTCCACCGCGCATCCGAACCCCGGCCCTGGCCCCGGCCCGGGGCCCCGGCCCGCCTCACAGGTAGTTCCAGCACCCGGGCACCCCAATAGCCAGACCGCCGATCCTCACGCACTGAAATACTTCGCCTCCGGGTGATGCACCACGATTGCCGCCGTCGAGAGTTCCGGTACCAGCGCACCCGCTTCCGTGACGTCCATGCCGAGCTTCTCGCGTGCAGGCAGCAGGTCGAACAGGATGTGGTGCTGCGTGTGGTCCGGGCATGCGGGGTAGCCCCACGAGTACCGGAGGCCGCGCTCGCTGCCGATGCCGAGTTCCTCGCGGATGCGGCGGTTCACGACTTCGGCGGCGGCTTCGGCGAGTCGCACGCCGTAGCCGTGCAGGTAGTAACCCTCGGAGTAGTCGCCGCCCTTCATCATCGCTTCGCTCTTCTGAAGCAGCGCATCACCGACCGTCACTACCTGGAACGCGACGACGTCGCGCGTGCCGGTGCCGGCCTCGCGGAAGTAGTCGCTCAGGCAGAGCAGGTCGCGGATGTCCTGGCGCGGGAAATCGAAGCGCGCGATCTCGCGGTTCTCGTCCTCGCGATCATACACGACCAGCGCTTCGCCATCCGCGGCGGCGGGGAAATAGCCGTACACGGCCGCGGGACGCAGCCAGTCCGTGCTGCGCGTTTCGTCGAAGTACTGCTGCAGGCGCGGCTCGAACTCGTCACGCACGAGCTGCTCCCACTGCTCGCCCTTTGCGTTCTTCGCACCCCAGTGCAGGCGGTACAGCGTGTTGCGATCGATATAGCGGAACAGCTCCTCGATCGGCAGCGCCTCGATGTGACGCGTGCCAAGGAACGGCGGCTTCGGAATGGCGACGTCGCGCGACGGTCCGCTCGTCGTGCGATGCGCGTGCATCGCCTTCGCTTTCTCCTGCAATGCTGCGCGCTTCGCGACGCCCTCGATCACGTCCTGGTGCCGTTCGCGCACATAGTCTGCGCGCGCGTTCGGGTCCACCAGCTTCTCGACGGAGCCGAGCCCCTCGAACGCGTCCTTGCAGTAGAAGACGCCCGGTCCGTACAGGCTCTGCTTCTCCTGGTCCGTGAACGACGCAGACCGTACGAACGACGGGTTGATCGCCGCACCGCCGCACAGCACGGGAATGTCCAGCCCACGCTGATGCAGCTCCTGCACGATCAGCGGCATCTGCTTCGACGTGGACACGAGCAGCGCCGAGAGCCCGATCGCATCCGCGCCGACTTCGACCGCCTTCTCGATGATCGTGTTCGCCGGCACCTGTTTGCCCAGGTCGTAGACGGTGTACCCGTTGTTCGTCAGGATCGTGTTGACCAGGTTCTTGCCGATGTCGTGCACATCGCCGAACACCGTCGCAAGCACGACCTTGCCCTTCGTCTGACCCTCGACCTTCTCCAGATACGTCTCGAGCCGCGCGACCGCGCGCTTCATGACTTCGGCCGACTGCAGCACGAACGGAAGGATCAGCTCGCCCGCGCCGAACTTGTCGCCGACTTCCTTCATGGCGGGCAACAGTACCTGGTTCAGGACAGTGACTGCGGCTTCGTGCTGATGTGGAAGCGTGCCGGCGCCCGGGCTCGCGCCCGGGTTGTCCGCCGGCCCGCCGCCCGCTGCAACACTCTCAGCGGCCGCGACGGACACTCGATCCGGCGAGGCGGCCGATGCGACCACCCCGGCCCCGGCCCTGGGACCCGGGCCCCGGGCCCGCATCTGCTTCTGAATCGCAGCATCGACCCACCCCTCGATCCCATCCTTCTTCCGATGCAGGATCTTCCAGTGCAGCGCCTCCTCCGGCTCCATCGCATCCGTCGGGTCAGCGGCTTCCTCCGTCTCGACGCCGCGCGACTCGTAGAATGCAATGAACTTCGCCAGCGCATCCTCGCCGCGATCGTAGATCAGGTCATCGGCGAGCCCGCGCTGCTCCTCGTCGATCTCGGCGTACGGTGTGATGTGCGCGGGATTGACGATCGCCATGTCCAGGCCGGCCTCGACACAGTGATGCAGGAACACGGAGTTGAGCACCGCGCGGGCGGGCTTCGAAAGACCGAAACTCACGTTCGACACGCCGAGCGACGTGAGCACGCCGGGCAACTCCTGCTTGATCAGGCGGATACCGTCGATCGTCTCGATCGCGCTCCGGCGGAACTCGGCGTCGCCGGTCGCGAGCGTGAACGTGAGGTCGTCGAAGATGATCGACTCGGGCTGGATGCCGTAGTCGGTCGTCACGATGTCGACGATGCGGCGGGCGACGTCGAGCTTGCGCTGCGCCGTCTTCGCCATTCCCTCCTCGTCGATCGTCAGTGCGACGACTGCCGCGCCGTGCTCCGCGATGTGCGGGCAGATCGCGTCGACCTTCTTCCGGCCGTTCTCGAGATGGATCGAGTTCACGACCGCACGGCCCG
>CAYLME010000007.1:14154-44712 GCA_964384585.1 uncultured Gemmatimonadaceae bacterium
GGGTACTGTTCGAGCGCTGCCGCAACGACGTCGGCTTCCGTGCTGTCGATCATGAGCGGCGCTTCCACGCCCTGCGCGAGCAGCTTGACGACCGCGCGCATCTGGTCGGCCTCGTCCTGACGCTCCGTCAGCGCAACGCACACGTCGAGCAGGTGCGCACCGCCCTCCACCTGCTCACGCGCGACGTCGAGAACGCCCTCGTAGTCGTCCGCCAGGAGGAAGCGCTTGACCGCGCGCGATCCCTGCGCGTTCACCCGCTCACCCACGAGCGTCGGCGCAGGGATCTGCGCGAGGTCGAACGCGCGCATCGCACTCGCGACGCGCGCGACACGCTCGACACTGCGCGCGAGCGGCGCACGGCCATGGCAGCGCTCGACGACCGCCCTGATGTGCGCGGGCGTCGTGCCGCAGCAGCCGCCCACGATGTTCACACCGTACTTCGTGACGAATTCCTCGTGCGCCTCCGCGAGCCCCTCGGGACCGAGCGGGTAGATCGCGACACCGCCGTCGTTCTGCGGGATGCCCGCGTTCGGGATGACACTGATCGGCAGCGGCGTGTTGTCACAGAGGAAGCGCACGGCCTGGCGCATGTGCTCCGGACCGGTCGAGCAGTTCAGCCCGATCACGTCCGCACCCATGCCCTCGATGATCGTCGTCGCTGCGCCGATCTCCGTGCCGAGCAGCATGCGTCCGTTCACGTCGAGCGTGACCTGCACCTGCAGCGGCACGCTCGTGCCGAGCTCACGGAACAGGCGTCGGATCGCGACCATCTGCGCACGCACTTCCAGGATGTCCTGCGACGTCTCGATCAGCAGCACGTCCACGCCACCCTCGATCAGCCCGCGCGCCTGCTCGCTGAACGCTTCCACCAGCTCCGCGAACGTGATGTTGCCGAGCGACGGATCCGACGTGCTCGGCAGGTAGCCCGACGGCCCGATCGAGCCGGCCACGAAACGCGGACGGTCCGGCGTCGCATACCGGTTCGCAGCACGACGCGCGACCTGCGCCGCCGCACGGTTGATCTCGAGCACGCGATCCTGCAGGCCATACTCGCGCAGCGTCAGCCGGTTCGAGCGGAACGTGTCCGTCTCGAGCACATCCGCACCCGCCTCGAGGAACGACGCATGGATCGACTCGATCGCATCCGGCCGCGTGATGACCAGGTAGTCGTTGCACCCCTCCAGCCCGGCACCGCCGAAATCGTCCGCCGTCAGGCCCAGCTCCTGGATGCTCGTGCCCATCGCGCCGTCATAGATCAGGACGCGTCGCTCCAACTCGTGCAGATACCGGTGTCCGGCCATGTGCTCCCCCGGAATGACAAAATCCCCGCAGCCATGTCGGTGCGGGGATCCCTGCGTGCCTCACGGACGCGCGTTACGAACTCCCGGCACTTTAGGCTTTTGTTTCGGCCAGCCCTCCTCGGACTCGCCAGGCGGTAGCAATCTGCCACAAATCCATCCGCCGATCCGGATTATAGGGTGATTACTGGGGCACGGCAAGGTTCAGCCCCACCCCCTCCGTCAGAACCTCCACCCCATCCGGGACCACCAGCACGGAGTCCTCGAGCCGCACGCCCACCCCGCGCAGCGCCCCGGGAGCGTCCGGATCGAGCGCCCCCACGTACAGCCCCGGCTCCACGGTGAACACCATGCCGGGCTCCAGCACCCGCGACTCGCCGTTCACGACGTAGTCGCCGACGTCGTGCACGTCGAGGCCGAGCCAGTGCGACGTCTGGTGCGGGTAGTAGCGGCGCAGCGCGTCGCTCCACTCATCCCCTTCGCGTCCCGGCTTCATGAGGCCGAGCGTGACGAGTCCTTCGGCGAGCGCCTCGCGCGCGGCGTCGTGGACGTCACCGATGCGTGCGCCCGGGCGGGCGGCTGCGAGCGCGCGGTCGTGTGCGTTCCGGACGACGTCGTGCAACGCGTGCACCTCGTCGGCGACGTCACCTACCGCGTACGTGCGCGAGATGTCGGCGCAGTACATGTCGGCGCGTGCGCCTGCGTCGAGCAGCACGAGCTCGCCGCTGCGCATCCTGCGGTTGTTCGCGATGTAGTGGAGCACGGTGGCGTTCGGGCCGGAGCCGACGATGGTGGGAAATGCGGGGCCGTCGCCACCGAGTGCGCGGAACGTGCCTTCGAGCGCTGCCTCGATCTCCCACTCTCCGGCACCGTCACGGATCGCGTCGCGTGCTATTTCGAACGCGGCCACGCTGATGCGTGCGGCGTTGCGGATGCGCCCGATCTCGTGTTCGTCCTTGCGCAGTCTCATCTCGTCGAGGAGGAGGCCGGGCTCGGCGACGGTGTGTACGCCGGTGCCGTGGCGCGCGCGGCGTCGTTTGCCGGTTGCGACGAGTCGTGCGATCGACGGCATGCCGTCGATGTGCGGTGCGTCGAGTCGTGCGTAAAGCAGATCTGCGCCGGCGATCATCTTCGGCAGTCGCTCGGTCAGCTCGCGCAGCGGGTAGGCGTTGTCGGCACCCGTCAGCTCGCGCGCACGTTCGGGCCCGGCCAGCTCACCGGTCCACAGCTCGCGTTCGGGATCGCGTTCGCGCACGAACAGCGCGTACGGTCCGTTCTCGACCGCTGCGCCGAGTACGAGGACCGCCTCCGGTTCGACGATGCCGGTGAGATAATGAAAGTCCGCGTCGGGCGCGTAGCGCAGCTCGGTGTCACGACCGACGCGCAGCTCGGGTCCTGCAATGAGCACCATGACCGCGCGTTCGCCCAGTGCGGCCAGGACGCGCATGCGACGATCGTGGAAGCGGGCCGTGTCGTTCATGATGTCATCCAGTCCGCTTCCTTCTCCCATGGACGGTCTTCCCAGCGCAGACCGGAGTACATCGCAAAGAAGTGCGGTGCCAGGTTCAGGTCGATCCAGCGTGCAAGGCCGTGCGCGCCGAGACTGCGCATCGCCCACGCTTCGGCTGGACCGGTCCAGTAGCCGTGCACCTGGTCCAGCTGCAGCACGTGCACGCGCTCGTGCGCGAATGTGCGGGCGCGCTCGGCTTCGGTGCGGTGGTCCAGCTCCGTGAGCAGGATGGCACCGCCGACGGTGGCGCCGTACGCGACGAGGCCGCGGTCGTCGCGTGCGATCTCATCACTGCTGTGATAGACGAGTGCGCCGGCGCTGAGTGAGCGGCCCAGATCGAACCTGCGGCTGCCGTCGAAGGCGGCGTAGGCCGCGAGCCCGGTCGTGAGCACGTCGATGCGCGGCTGAATGACACGCGCCTCGGAGTGCGGATGCACCTCCAGCCGCACGATCCACAGCGGGAAGTACATGCGATCGAGCAACGGCACGCCCTCGGCCGCGTTGCGCACGAACGAGTCGCCGACGGACCCGAGTTGCCTGGCAAGAAAGCCCGCGCCGTCGAAATCCTGCACGGCCAGTCGCTTGGCACCATAGGTTACGGTGCCGCCGAGCGCGCCTCTCAGGAACGCATCGATGAAATCGCCGCCCCGCAGCGTGTGCAGCAGCCCTGCAGTGATGCCGCCGAGCGCCGCATTGACGCCGAGCAGTCGCGCCTGGCGTTCCAGGCTGTCGTCGCTTCCCGGCTCGTGCTGCGTGCACGGCATCGGCGGGGCGCCGCACTGCGCGTGTGCGACGCGCGGCACCGCGACGAGCGTGATCAGCAGCAGGAGCAGGACGTGGCGCGACATCCGACCGTTCAGCCTGTCGCCTGCTCGATGGCGCTCACGACGCGTGGCACGAGCGCGGACCAGTCCGCGCCCGGCGAGCGCGTGACCGTGAGGAAATCGTCGGCCATGAACACGCTCTGCACACCCTCGAGCGCAAACACCGCTGCGGCGACGGGATCGGCCGCCGCCTGTGCAGTGCTGTAGAAGGACTTCGACTCCTTGCCCTCCACGAGCCGTCGATCGGCGGTGAACTTCATCGCGTCGGGATTCGGTGTTGGTTGCGGTGTGACCGGCATGTGTCTCCTGAACGTCAGGGGGAGCGTGCCTTGTGACACGGGACTGTCCGCTGAACGAGCGGGCGGCGGACGGGTCGATCCAATTGGTGGTGCAAAGTGCGTCCGGTCAATCCACAGCGGTGCATTCCGGCCCGTGTGGACGTCCGCTTGTCCCGGTCTACGGGCCGCCCTAGCTTCCCGCCAACTCGAGAATGGGAGCCGGAGCATGCACATCTACCGCGAGCCGAACGTCACCCTGCTCGCGCGACAGGAATACCTGGGCGCGCCGCACATCCGCTGGGAATCCGACAGCGACGTGCCTGCGGAAACCGTTGCAGAGTTCGCCGGCCGACTCTGCTACCTCAGCTTCGGCCCCGATGCCGGCTTCGAGGGCGGCCACAAGCTCATCCAGGGACGCACCTCGAACGAGGATTACCTCGAGAACATCCTGCAGGTGCGTCATGGCAGCGTGCTCGAGCATGGCGTCTGGACGTTCCTGTTCGAAGGCATCAGCCGTGCGCTGACGCACGAGCTGGTACGACATCGCCACTTCTCGTTCTCGCAGCTGTCACAGCGTTACGTGGACGAGTCCGAGGTCGGCTTCGTGCTCCCGCCGGAGATCGAGGAAGGCAGCGCCGCGTTCGAGGTGTGGCGACGCGCGTGCGCGAATTCGCTCGAGGACTACCGTGCTCTCCTCGCCGAGATCGAGAAGCTCGTGCAGGACGAGCCGAAGGCGACGCTGCGCCGCAAGCGCGCGCGCCAGGCAGCACGCAGCGTGCTGCCGAACGCGACCGAAACGAAGATCGTGGTCACTGGCAACGCCCGCACGTGGCGCCACTTCATCGAGCTGCGCGCGTCCGACGCCGCCGAGGCCGAGATCCGCTCGCTCGCAGTGAAGGTGCTCCAGGTGCTGCAGCAGGAAGCACCGCACATCTTCGGCGACTACCGCATCGAGAACGGCGTGGCGGTCACGGAGTATCGCTCCGTCTGACGAAAACGGACGGGGACGACGGTGCCCGTCGTCCCCGCTCCGATCCATCACCAAGCCCCCGCACTACTCCTTCGTCACACAGTCCAGGCAGAAGCGCGCCCACGGCACCATCTCGAGCCGCTCGAGCGGGATGTCGCGACCGCAATTCTCGCAGATGCCGTAGCGATCCGATTCCTTGTAGATCTTCCGCAGCGCATTGTCGATGAGGGCCATGTGCTGGCCATCGCGACTGCGCATGAGCAGATCCTGCTCCTGCTCCATCGTGTCCGTGCCCTCGTCGGCGAGGTGGAGCGGGTAGGTCGTGAGATCGCCGTCCTGGTCGGAGTTCGCGATCTCGTCGTCGTGCCGGCCCGCGCGTTCCGCAACGCGCTGACGTTCCTCGACGAGTCGTTTCTCGAGTGTGCTTCGCTGCTCGTCGGTCAGGGATGACCGGAGTGTCTGCTCGTCCGCCATGATTCCCCCTCGTTGGTGCATCCCGCCTGTAATGCGACGTTTCCGGTGAGGGGCAACAAGTGTTCCCGCGCGTGCGCGGCGTGGCGCGCGACGTCGCCGAAGCGGACATCGGGTGGCGGATTGCGTTCCTGCACGAGCACTCGCCCGTGCCGCCGGATCAATCGGGCGGGCGCGTGCCGGGCGGGTATTCCACGGGCGTGCCCAGGATCCGCGGGCCCGTGCGTCGCCGCGGCGGCGGTGGCTCGGTCGCAGTGTCGCCCCTCGCGATGGCGTCAGCGATGCTGTCACGTACCTGCTGTTCGCGCCGGGCAAAACGGAACGGTCCTGCTGCGGTGTCCGAATAGAGCACGAGAAACGCCGGATCCGGCGGTGTGGTGTCTGCCGCGATCGGCGCTCCCGCCGGGATCGCGACACCCGGCGTCGCAGCACCCGCCGTCGCTGCCGGACCGCTCGCCCTCGACGTGGCGCCCGATGCCACGCCCGGCATGCCTGCCGGCGGCGCCTGCGCCGCTGCAATGCGTTGCTGCTCTGCGGCGTAGAAGCGGAACGGCCCCCGTGCGGTATCGGCGTAGAGCGCCAGGAACGCCGGGTCGGGCGGGACCGTGTCCGCTGCGAGCGCCGGTATCTCCACGCGACGCGGGAAGAGGAAGCCCGGGATCGCGTAGCGCGTGGTGCGCGTCGCCTCGAAGTTGCCGTCACCGTCGGGGTCCCACACCTCGCGCTCGACGATGCTGTCGGCGTTCAGATCGAGCAGGTACTTGCGTGGTGCGCCTTCGTGGTACACGACGAGGAAGCGGCCGCCGCCTTCGTTCTCGTAGATGACGCTCTGCAGTTGCACGGGCTGTTGCGGGTCGCCGCAGGTCGCGTCGGTCTTTGCGATCTGGTAGAGTGCGTCGAGCGGCGGCAGCTCCACGGCCGGCTCCTCGAGGATCGGCGGACCGAACTCACCCACCACAGCCGTCGGCACACGCAGCAGCGTGGAATCGACACGCACACGCAGCAGGCCGGCCTGTCGAATGTCGCTGTCGGGCGTCAGGAACGAGTAGAAGATGTCTACCTTGCCGAGCAGTGAGGGATTGACGGGTGGCCGGGGCTGGAATTCCGGCACGCCGTCGTTCAGAACAGCGCACGTGTAGCTCGAGAGATCCGCTTCCAGCCAGAGTGTATCGAGGAGCAGTTCCGGCACACCGCCCGGTACCAGCTTCGATGCACTGAGACCGAGGCGGTAGCGGCCCAGCGGGGTGCCCATGGAGATCTCCTGCGGGAGCGCGCGGCCGTCGCGGTCCACCAGGTGAAAGCCGAGCGGCACGCTCAGGTCGAGCACGGCCGGACGCGCGTCCGCGTAGCCGATATTCTGGGCGCCGAGCACGAGCGGGAAGCGGATGTCGTCGCCGAAGCGGCGCGGTGCCGGCTCGATCGAGTCGGTGAACGTGCCGTCGCGCTGCAGTGCGAGGAGCCGCAGCTCCGGCGGCAGCGGCCGGAGCGGGCCTACCCAGTACGCCGCACCGATCGACAGCCCGATGATCAGGAGCGGAATCGACCAGGCCGGCGAGATGGCGGAGCCGAGACGCTTGAAGATGAAAGGCATGTTCGGCGCTCGTCGCAGAAAGTGGACCCGCGCGGTACTCCGCTACAGGTACTTGAGTCCGCTGCCCGTGTTGAACAGCACGATTTCGGCGTCGCGTTCGACGCGTCCCGCCTCGAGCAACGCGGCCAGGCCGGCGAGTGTCGCACCGCCTTCCGGCGCTGCGAACACACCGCTCGTGCGACCCATCAGCCGCACCGCATCCGCCATCGCATCGTCGCTCACCGCAATCGCGTTGCCGCGCGATGCACGAAGCGCGTCCAGGATGAGGAAGTCGCCGACCGCGCGCGGCACGCGCAGCCCGCTCGCGTACGTGTGCGCATCCTGCCATGGCGCTGCCTCGGACGCGCCCGCCTCGTATGCGCGCACGATCGGCGCACAGCCGGCCGCCTGCACACAGACCATGCGCGGTCGCTCGCTGCCGATCCAGCCGAGCTGCTCCATCTCGTCGAACGCCTTCCACATGCCGACGAGACCGGTGCCGCCACCGGTCGGATACACGATGACGTCCGGCAGGTGACCGAGCTGCTCGAACAGCTCGTACCCCATCGTCTTCTTGCCCTCGACGCGGTATGGCTCCTTCAGCGTCGACAGGTCGAACCAGCCGTGCTCGGCCGCGCCCTCCGCGATCAGCTTCGCCGCGTCAGTGATCAGCCCGTCCACCAGCGTGAGCTGCGCGCCGAGCGCACGCGTCTCTTCCAGGATCGGCCGCGGCGTATCGGACGGCACCGAGACGTGCGCGCGCAGGCCGGCTGCCGCCGCGTACGCCGCCGTCGCAGCGCCGGCATTGCCCGCCGACGGAATGCCGACCTCGGTGATGCCCAGCTCCCATGCACGCGCGATCGCCATCGCGAGACCGCGCGCCTTGAAGCTGCCGGTCGGGTTCAGTGCCTCGTCCTTGATCAGGATCCGGCTCGCCCCGATCTCGTGCGCGAGACGCGTCGCTTCGAGCAGCGGCGTCATGCCTTCGCCCAGGCTCAGGCGAAACTGCGGGTCGCGGACCGGCAGAACCTCCGCGTAACGCCACATGGTTGGCGTGCGTCCGACCAGCGTCTCGGGCCGGAACGTGGCCCGCAGGGCATCGAGGTCGTAGCGCGCGTACAGCGGCTTGCCGCAGCACGGCGAAAGCCGTTGCGGCACATCGGCCTCGTAGCGCTCACCGCAGCGGGTGCAATCGAGGCGTGTCGCGCCCGCCGTCGCGGGCAGATCAATCGGTATCATCCGTGGAAAGGATGCCCGATCCGGTTGTGGTGCAAGGGCTAACGGCCGTGGACCCCCTTGCCCGCCCGTCCCGTGGTCGGTGCCCGGGACCGATCGGCCCGGACGCACCATCGTGGCCCGGTGCACCGTTACGGCCCGGATGCACTGGCCAACGCGGGTGCACCGTCGCACTCCAGGTGTAACACGTCCCGGGCTGACCAGCTGTCGCCGGGGGCCGCGGTGGGGCAGGACGCGTGCCGCCGGGCAACCCCCGTGCTGACAGCGGCATCCCATGAACAGGCGTGGCACGGGCCGCTACAAGTGAGCGCATGACCGATACGGAGTGCATAGCCAGGGCACGGCAGGGTGACGGTGCCGCCATTCGCCAGCTGTACGCGCGCTATTCGGCGCGCGTGTACGCCGTCGTGCGCCGCCTCGCGGGCGATGATGCACTCGCGGAGGACTATGCGCAGGAGGCGTGGGTGCGTGCGATCCGCGCACTGCCATCGTTCCGCGGCGACAGCGCGTTCACGACCTGGCTGCACCGGATTGCCGTCAACAGCGCGCTGCATGGACAGAGATGGCGCACACGACGCACGAACAACGAGATCCCGCTGCCGGTCGCGATCGACCGCGGGCAGCCCGTCGATCAACCGGTGCTGCGCATCGAGCTCGAGCGCGCGTTGCGCCGACTGCCCGCCGGGATGCGACAGGTGCTGGTGCTGCACGATGTGGAAGGGTACACGCACGACGAGATCGCAGAAGCAATGGGGATCACGGCCGGCACATCGAAGAGCCAGCTCTTCAAGGCGCGCGCAAAAATGCGCGAGATGCTGTCGTCGTCGGGCGAGTCGAAGGAGATAGAGCATGTCACATCTGAACGCTGAAACGCTCGCGCGCCTGGTGGACGACCAGCCGTCCGCGCTCGAAGCCGCACACCTCGCCGGCTGCGCCGCCTGCAGCGGCGAGCTGGATGCGATGCGCGCCGACATGCAGGCACTCGGCGAGCTCGGCATGATCGAGCCACCGGCACACGCGTGGGACGCACTGCACGAGCGGCTCATCGACGAGGGGCTCGTGCGCTCGACGCACTGGCGCATGCCTGCATACATGCGGATTGCCGCCGCACTCGCGCTGTTCATGGCAGGGACCGGGGCAGGCTTCGCCTGGCGCGGTGCGACGATGCCGGCGCAGGTGGCCGTGGTGACGGATCAAGCGGGCCGTGAGGGGCCGCCGGGGCGGAACGAACAGACGGAGACGGGCGACACGCAGGGCACTGATGCCGTGACCGATGCAGCGGATGCAACGACGCGGCTCGCGAGCACTGATGCCGCGCGCTCCCCGGCAGTGACAGGCGACACTCCGTCGCCGGCCGCGGGCACCAGAGACGCTCCGGCGGCCGCGCGTGAGCCGCGCAGCGCAGACAACGCGCGCGACACGCGCATGGCAGCGGCCGTGCAGGACGGTCCGGAGACGCAGCGCGGCGCGACACGCGATGCGGACCCGGCACCGCGCGGCGAGCCCCGCATCACGGGTCCGCTGCCGTCCGACCCGCGGTTCGCGCTGCAGCCCTACAGCGCGCGCAACGCGCAGGAAGCGGCAACAATGCTGCGCGACGCCGAGGGCTGGTACCTGGATGCGCTCGCGCAGTACGCGCAGCTCTCGAGCGAGCTCAGCGATATCGACGATCCGGTCGCACGACTGGTCGCACTCGAGACCATCGTGCTGACCACGCGCGAAGCACTCGATCGCGCACCTGCGGACCCGATCATCAACGGCTACCACATGACGGCGCTCGCACAGCGCGACGCAACGCTGCGGCAGCTCGCCGCACGCGCGCGCAACCCGGTGTTCTGAGCGAGCCGCCACACACGACTGCGATAGAGGAAGCATGAACGCAGCACCAGGAGCTACACCGATGCGACGCAACATCGTAATACAGAGCGCAGTACTTGCAGGTCTGTGCGCACTGCTACCGGTATCGGCAGCGCAGGCACAGCAGACGGAACGCGAAGTCGTGCGGGTCATGACCCGCACGTCGTCCGGATGGCTCGGCTTCGGCTACAGCGGCGGCCAGGGCAGCGAGCCCGTCGTCATCGATACGGTGTTCCCCGAGTCACCGGCAGGGCGTGCCGGCATGCAGAAGGCGGACACGCTCACCGCGGTGAACGGGCTGCGTGCGACCGACCAGTTGCTGCGTTCACTGGGACTTCGCCCGGGCGACGAGGTGCAGCTCACGGTGCGCCGTGCCGGCAGCGAGCGCAGCCTGCGCATCGTCGCGGGCGAGCGGCCGCGTGACATGGCCGACAGCGGGGGCTGGAGCGTGCATGTCGATCCGGACCGCATCATCGAAGCGATCCGCATCCAGCTCGACAGCATCGACCTGCCCCGGATCAATGTGCAGACGCTGCCGGACAGCAGTGGCCGCATGATGATGATCCGTCGTCAGGGCGAGCAGGTGGACACGGTACGACTCGACTTCAACACGGATTCGATCGGCCGGAACGTGTTCATCTTCGGCGACAGCATGCGCATCTTCCGGGACAGCGCAATGAGCAACGTGTTCCAGTTCTTCGATGGCGACCTGCGCACGTCCATGGACAGTGTCTTTGGCCGCCTGGGCCGGCCGGGCATGCACTTCCGCTTCTCGGGTGACTCCGTGTTCGTGCTCGGCGGTGACACGATCCAGCTGCCGCAGTGGTCCAACCAGCGGTTCAGTTTCAACGTGCCGCGCATCGCGCGTGTCGGGTTCAGCTCGGTCGCAGGCATGGAGCTCGAGGAACTGAGCGAGCGGCTGGGCGAATACTTCGGTGCTGAGTACGGACTGCTCGTGCTGCAGGTCGCGGACGAGACGCCCGCCGCACGCGCAGGACTCCAGGACGGCGACGTCATCCTGCAGGCGGACGGCGAAGAGGTCCGCACGATCGCGGAGCTGCGGCGCATACTCGCACGCAGCCGCGGCGAACACGTACGCCTGCAGATCCTGCGTGAACGCAGGGAGCTGACACGGACGCTGCAGATGGACGCGGAGCGCAGCAGACAGTAGCGCTCGCGCGCGGCGTCAGCGGAGCAGCCGCTCCGCCGCGCGCAGTCCACTCCGCACCGCGCCTTCCACGGACGGCGCCACGAGGTAGTCGCCCGCCAGCGCGAGCCGCGGCGGCACATCCACCTGCTGGAACGCCTGCAGGTGCCGCAGCGAGCCGGGCGGGAAGAGCGAGTAGCCCTCCGGAAACGAATAGGTACGCGCACGCAGGACATGCGCTTCGATGCCCGGGAACGCAGCCGCGAGCCCGGGCATCACTTCATCCACGATCCGCTGCGGCGCCGCGCTGGCAATGCGCGCACCGACTTCCGGCTCCGGGTACACCACGATCGCTTCGCCCTCCGGCACGAGCGACGCCAGCTTGCGCGACTGCGCGGCGATCGCGGCGATGCGCGCGCCCGGCCTGCTCTCACGCGGGAAGGAAAGACCGAACCAGTCCGGGTCGAGCGGCGCATCGAGCAGAAACGCAGCAGTCGCGGTCGGCGCCGTGTGCACACCGTCGAGCCATTGCGTAAGGGATGACATGCCCGCGAGAAGCGAGCGCGTCGTGCCGGACGGCGTCGCGAGTACGACCGCGTCGCAGGTCCACTCCCCGCCGTCCGCATTGATGCGCACAGCGTCGTCGCGCACCGTGATCGCTTCGACACTCGAGCCAGTGTGCACTTCGCCACCTTGCGCCACGAGCCATCCGGCGATTGCACGGGGCAGCTGGCCCGCACCACCCGTCACGACATGAACACGCACGTCCATCCCGGTGCGCGCCAGGCCGTGGTACAACGCCGCTGACGTTTTCTCGGGAAGGCTGCCGTAGTATGCGGCGAGGAGAGGATACGCGAGCAGCTCGACGAAGTCGTTCCCGATCTCGCGCCTGCCCCAGGCCGCAACCGACTCGTCGTCGTGCTCGACGCCACCCGTGGCGACCGGATCATTCGCGTCCAGGTTGCGCGCGGACACGTTCAGAAACGGCAGGTAGCGTGTTCCGAGCCGCATCTTGAGCATGGTCGGCAACGCACTCGATGTCACCATGCTGCCCACCGAGCCGTACGTGATGCCGTGCACACGCTCGCCACGCCAGAGCGCATCGCGCCCCGGCGCCAGCACCAGCAGGTCGCGCGTGCCGGTCTCGCGCGTCAGTGCGAACAACGACGTGTACGTGCTGCTCACGAGCTGAACCGCCGGGTCCACCGTCGCAGTGCCGATCCGATCACTGCGCATGTGCCCGCCCACTTCGTCCAGCTGCTCGTACACACGCACAGCGACGCCCGCACGCGTCAGCGCTACAGCCGCCGCGAGACCCGCCATGCCGCCACCAACCACTGCTGCCGTATCGATTCGCGCCATGTCCTGAGTCTGGGGCGGAATCCTGAAGACTGCCACCCACGGCCCGGGCGCCTGCAAACAAAAAGCCCGCGGCGATGTGCCGCGGGCTCCCGTGCTCGTGTCGCGCGTACAGTCGAGCGTGCGCGCTCTATGCCGCCTTGTGCCCGTACGGCAGCGACGGCGTCGGACGGACCTTGCCGCCCCAGATGAACGCCGTGATCGCCGGCCGACGCTGCGGCTCCTGCCTGTCCCGGATCACGATCCCGGCGGGCATGGACTCCGATTCGCGGGCTTCATTCTTCAAGCTCATCCCCCACTCCCTTCACTCACCTTCTCCGTGCTGCGAATGCCTGCACGTGTGAAAGGCACGCGGCGTTCCAGTGGGCGAGCGCCGGGAGATGTTGCGGGAGAACGGGTTTTCGGTCAGTCGGGAAGGACCGTACGCGCGGCTGTCTCTTTTCGCGGACGAGCATCCGTGTCAATTCGACACGCACGCCGCCAGGCGCGGTAGTCGGGAAGCTGGAGTTTGCGGAAGAGGAGTGCGTCGACGGCGTCGCACAGCAGGATCTCGGTCAGCGGGTACTGACCGTCAGGCGCATCGAACAACTGCTGGACCGCCACATCTGCGAGTTCCAGCAGTTCGTCGCGGGTGAGCCCCGCCTTGTGCTCTTCGATCTGCTCCTCGACCCAGTCCATGTATTCCTGGCGAGGAGCGGTGCGCGGTGCGCTCATCGCTTCAACGCTAACGGCGGCATGCGCGTGACACAAGAATCACGACGTGCATGCACGTGACACGTCGGCTTCGATCAACGCCGACGTTTCGGCGGTGGTCTGCAGGCTGCCGGCCTCACGCAGCGTGGTACACGCGGCGGCGTCGCGACCGGTTGCACGTTGCGCACGCGCGAGCCACAACATCGCGGCTGCACGATCCGGCATGTTCGGGTAGTCGCGCACGAGCCGTTCGAGGTAACCACGCGCGCGTTCCGCCTCGCCCGTGGCGGTCAATCCCTGACCGAGTCGCAGCAGTGCGGTCGACGCATGGGGCGACGTCGGGTACGTGAGTGCGAGCGCAAGATACGCATCCATCGCACTCGTCACGTCCGTCGCGAGTTGCCCGGTGAGCAGCAGTGCATGCGCCTGCTGTGCGGCCGCGGCGCGCGGGTTCTGTTCCTTCCAGAGTGACAGAGCATTGCGTGCGTCCGTGAGCCGGCCGCGCAACAGCAGCGACTCGATCTGGTCGAGCCCCTGCGCGTTCGTGGAACGCGGCAGAGCAAGCATCAGCAGGCTCAGCGCGACGACGGCGAGGAACGTTCGCGTGTTGCCGGCCGGGCTGCGCGCAGCCTCGATGCCGGCCGTGCGCGCGCGGGTAATCGGCCGCGCACTCATGCCGCCGCCTTCTGCGCGCGCTGCTGCAGACGCAACAGCAGCTCCTCCATGATCTGTCGCTCGTCGAGCGACGCCGACTTGAGCAGCCGGTCCGCACGCAGCAGATCAGCGAGTGCACGGTCCAGCGCTTCCGGGTGCCAGCCGCGCGCCTGCTTCACCAGTCGCTTCGCCAGCCACCGCTGGTGCGGCGGCAGCACTTCGCCCAGCGCGCGCTCACCGCCGCGCGCCGCGATCGCGAGCCGAAGGAACTGCGTGCCCAGGCCGATCACCAGACCGACACCCGACTCGCTCTCGTCCAGCAGGACGTGCAGGCCGGCACGCGCCTCGGTGAAACGACCGTCGCTCACCATGTCGAACCAGTCCCACCGGTTCTGGCGCGGGATCCTGCCGACGAGCGCCGCGACGTCGTCCTTCGTGATCCGCTTCCGCTCACCCGCGTAGTCGATCAGCTTCGCGAGTTCCTGCGTCAACACACCCAGTCCTTCACCAATCGCAGCCGACAGCGCACGCGCAGCACCCGTCTCAAGCTCGACGCCCCGCGCATCCGCATGCGCGATGAGCCAGCCCGGAACGTCAGCAGCCGCAAGCGGTGCGAACTCCACCGCCGTCGCCTTCTTCTTGAGCTTCTCCCAGACCTGTGCCTTCGAGCGTTCCGGCAGCGACGCCAGGAGCACCACCACCGTTCCCGCTGGCGGCCGGTCCACCACGTCCTCGATCACGCTGCGCAGGCGCGCCTGTGTCGCGATCACCTGCACATCGCGCACGACAACGACACGCCACTCGGCCATCATCGGCGGCGTCGCGAGAATCGACGCGAGCGTCTCGGCATCGACGTCGCTCGCGCGCAGCTGGTCGTAGTTGAAATCGCGCGTGGCCGGATCCAGGTGCGCAGCGACGATCGCGCTTGCGGTTTCTTCCTTCGAGTACTCTTCGTCGCCAAACAGAAAGAAGACGCCGCCGCCCGGTCCCTTGGAGAGACTGCGGGCGACGGCGTCGGGTGTTGTCACGGCCATGCTAGTCCAGGGCTGTCAGGTGCGCGGGTACGATATAGCCGCCGCCGCGGCCGCGATCGACTACGGGCGGCATCACGATAAGCGGTGAGTACGGTCCGGGGAATGCCGTTTCCACGGGCGGCACGTGTCGCACGCCGCCGAACGCTGCGCCCGTGGCGGGCGCCTCCCACCAGTCCGGTGCGGGCAGCGGCATCAGCGACTCGGCGACCGGCTGCGTGTAGCCGCGCTCGACTTCGACGATACGGTCGGCAGTCGCGTCGGGCGCGCCGCTCAGCAACGGGCCCCACGCAGCGAGCGCGAGCAGCGCTGCGATCCCCAGCGAGACGACGACACCGGACGCAGCGCCCGTCGAGCGTGCGGCGAAGACGTCGTCGCGCGCAGACTCGATGCGCGCGTCGAGCCGGCCCATGAAGTCGGGCGAGACCGGGACGGGCGGCAGCCTCCGCAGAACCTCGACGCCGCGCCGCACCACGCGGTCATACCGTGCGCATGACGCACACGAGGCCGCGTGCGCATCACACCGGTCGCTCTCCTCCGGTGCGAGTCGCGCGTCGAGATACTCCGAATGCAGCCTCAGAAACTCCTGGCAGTCCATCGCCTTACCCGCTATGGGATAGAAACCGGTCGCCGTCCGGTTCGTCCGGCGCTCGTCCGGTCGGCTCTCATACTGGGATAGCGAGTGGGAGGTTCCCCCGTCCGGAAAGGTCCACCCGGAAGGCCCGGAGCGTTGTGGAGCGCCCCGCATCGCAGAGAAAGGAACGCCCCGTGGATGGCACAAGTTCTGCACTTCGCGTCACCACGGCGGCTCGAGCCACCCTCCCTACGGTGGTCCCCAAGCCACTACAGAACAGCTCGGTCGCCAGAAGGGCAGCCCCGGATCAATCCGGTGGGCTGCCCTTACCTCTATCAGCCCCTGTTGCCTCGTGCGGATGCGTGCCCTGGCCCGTCCT
Source organism: uncultured Gemmatimonadaceae bacterium (assembly GCA_964384585.1). Taxonomy (GTDB): domain Bacteria; phylum Gemmatimonadota; class Gemmatimonadetes; order Longimicrobiales; family RSA9; genus DASTYK01. The sequence continues at coordinate 30,006 of CAYLME010000007.1, forward strand.
GCCCTCCTCCACGTGATCCACACCCGCCGCCGTCAGCCGCACCGTGCCGGCCCGATGGTCATCGACGTGCACCAGCCCCTTCTCGCCGAAATACGCCACCACGCGACGCGCCTCCGACGCATCCATCCCGACCTCCTCCGCCACGTCCCACGCCGACACGAACGTGCTCACGTCGCCGTCGACCACGTCGTAGAGTCGGGACAGAAATGCTGCGCGCTGCCGCCGTCGTTCCTCGATGTCGCTCATGCGCGCGAAGATGTGCGTCGTCATCGACGACATGCAAGTGCACCCGGATTCCCGCTGTCTGTTCTCTGGGTCTATCGCGCGGGGGAAAAAACAACGGCGGCACCCCGAAGGATGCCGCCGTCTGTTGAGTGATGAGGCTGGAGCGCGACGTGCCTCACCGCTCGTGTGTCAGTCGAGCATCGGCTCGATCAGCTGCGCGAAGTTGTTGCGCGCACGGTTCAGCCGGCTCTTCACGGTGCCGAGGTTGACGCCCGTGATCTCGGCGATCTCCTCGTACGTCTTGCCCTCCATCTCGCGCAGCACGAACACCATGCGGTGGTGCTCCGGGAGCTGGGCGACCGCACCGTCGATCATCTCCTTGAGATGACGCTTCCGGTACAGATCGTCGGGGCGATACGTGTTGTCCTCCCACTCCAGCGGCCGGTGGTCCGAGTCCCAGTTCTTCTTGATCGTCTGGAACAGCACCAGCGGATTGCGCGAACGGTTGCGCAGCTCGTTCTTCGCCAGGTTGCCCGCGATCGTGTAGACCCAGGTCGAGAACTTCTTCGTCTGATCGAAACGGTGGAGGTGGCGATAGACCCTGATGAAGGTCTCCTGCACCAGGTCCTCCGCACGCTCGCGGTCACCGATCGTACGCTGGATGAAGTTCATCAGCCGCACGTGATAGCGGTCGGCCAGCTCCGTGAACGCACGGCGCTCTCCCGCGAGGAAACGCGCGACGAGCATGCTGTCGTCGGCTTCCTTCAGCGTTGGCGTCCGCGCCTCTTCGCGCTCCGCGCGTACCACAGCCAGGTCGATCATGGCGGCTCCCCTTTCGGGCTCGAGATCACCGGACCAGCACACGGGCCGTCCGGCGCCAGTATCAAGGGCAGAGACCATACCCGCGCAGGACATCTCGTCCTACCCGCATAATTGCTTGTAATCGTTGAACTTGTGATCGGAAGCGTGGCAGGAACAATCAGAGGTGTGTCACTTCGCGATGACAATTGCCGGGTGACGGGCGGCACCTTTTGGGGACGGCCCCGTTGGGGCCGTCGGGCCCGGGCCCCGGGCCGGGGATTCAAGGCGGGAGCCAGTCAAAGCTGATTGCCCGCGAGGCCCGGCCCTGGATCCGGACCGCCCCCCCCGCCGTTCCCAGGCCCCGGGCCCCGGCCCGCCTCACCAGTTCAAACGAAACCCCGCCGCATACAGCAGCGTCACGATCGTCTTCGCATCCGTGATCTCGCCGTCGCGGATCTTCTCGAGGGCTTCCGACAGCGGCATGGCGACGGGTTCGATGAACTCGTCGTCGTCGAATTTCGTTTCCGCGGTCGTCAGGTCGGTCGCCATGAAGAGGTGGATGCGTTCGTCGGTGAAGCCTGGTGTGGTGTAGATCATCGTGAGATAGGTGAGCTTTCCGGCGACGACGCCTGCCTCCTCCTGCAGTTCGCGTTGCGCACACGTTTCCCACGGCTCGCCCTCGCGGTCGGGGCGGCCGGCGGGTACCTCGAGCATGTAGCCGCCCGCCGCGTAGCGGTACTGTCGGACGAGCAGGATCTGCGGGTCCGGCCCCTCGGGATCGGACAGGACGGGGAGTACGGCCGCGGCCCCCGAGTGCCGGATCAGCTCGAGTTCACCGGTGGAGCCGTCCGGGAAGCGGACGGTATCGATCGACAGGTCGACGATACGTCCACGGTGAACGGGCCTGCGGGCGAGCAGGCCAGGCGCTGCATCTTCGCCGGCAGCTTCACCAACGTGATCCGTACCATCGCCGCCATCCGGCTCGGCATCCACCGGGTCCGGGTCCACGTCTGCCGCGATGCGCTCGTCTTCCCGTGGCGCGTCCGTCATGCTGCCTCACCGTTCGGCTTGACGTCGTGCAGCACGCCATGCTGCAGCCCCTCGATTCCGGCGCGCACCGATGCGCCGTCGCCCACCACGATGATCGCGAACTCGTCCGGCCGCATGTGTGTGCGTGCAGCACGGCGCACATCGTCTGCAGTGACCGCGGCAACGCGCGCGCGGTAGTGATCGTAGTAATCGAGTGGCAGGCCGAACGTGACGAGGTCGGCGAGTGAGCCGGCCAGCTGCTCCGTCGTCTGCATCTGCAGCGGCAGTACACCGACAAGGTAGTCGCGCGCGTTCGCGAGCTCCTCGTCCGTGACGCCGTCTGCGCGCAGCCGCTCGCTCTCCTTCAACACCTCCTCGACCGCACGCACGGTCACGTCCGTGCCGACCGCGGTCGATACGAGGAACGGTCCCGGCCCGCGTCGGAACGTGTAGCCGCTGCGCACGCCGTACGTGAACCCGTTCGTCTCGCGCAGGTTCATGTTGAGCCGGCTCGTGAACGCGCCGCCGAAGATCGTGTTCATCACGATGAGCGGGAAGTAGTCGGGATGCGTGCGTGGCACGCCGATGTGGCCGATGCGCAGCTCCGACTGAACGGCCCCGACACGATCGACCAGGTGCACGCTCGGCCCATCCGTGAGCGGTGCGACGTCGAGCTCCGGTGCCGGCGCCTGCGCGCCGCTCCAGTCGCCGAAGCAGCGTTCGCCGAGCGCTGCCGCGCGTGCCGCATTGATGTCGCCGACGAGCACGAGTGTGCAGGCGGCGGGTGTGAACCGTGCGCGGTGGAACGTACGCAGGTCGTCAGCGGTGATCGCGCCGACGGATGCCGTCGATCCGACCAGTGGCCGCGCGTAGGGTACCTCCGGTGCGTAGATGCAACGCCCGACCACGTCGTTCGCGAGCGCACGCGGCTCCTTCATCCGCTGCAGGATGTCGGCGAGCTGTTCCTCGCGCAGGCGCGCGACCTCATTGTCGGGAAACGCCGCGTTGCGTACTACATCGGCGAGCACGACGAGTGCATCCTCGAGCTGCGCGGCCGGCGGCGTGATCGTCGCCTCGAGTGAATCCCATGTCACGTCGGTCGTGAGCTGCACGCCGAGCCGTTCGAGGTCCCAGGCCAGCTGGCCGCCGTCGCGCGCGCGTGTCCCCGCGTGCAGTGCGCTGGCCGCGAGCTGCGCGAGCCCGCCGCGCGTCATCGGTTCGGCCGCAGCGCCGGCGTCGATCACGACGTGCGCACTGACCACCGGCATGCGGCCGTGACGCGCATGCACGATGCGCATGCCGTTGTCGAGCGCGGTCCCGTGCACCTCGGGGAACTCGAAGGTGCGTGGTCCGCCCGGAAGCGGCGCCTGTTCGCGCCATGCATCGCTCACGCGCCCACCTCCGTGGGAACGTACGTGAGCATCGCGCGATTGTCGGTGCCGAGATAGCGTGCGGCAAACGCGCGCACGCGCTCCGGTGTGACCGCGCGGATGCGATCCACTTCCGTGTTGATGCGTTCCGGCTCGTCGAACAGCTGCGTGTACATGGACAGCTGGTCCGCACGCTCGTCCACGCGCTGCAGCTCGTTCAGCCGCTCGGTCGCGAGCAGGTTGACTGCGCGCTGGACGTCTGCGTCGTCTGCGTCGCGCAGCTGCGCAACCTGCTCCGTCAGCGCCTGTTCCACCTGTTGCGCAGTGCGCCCCGGCCGCGCCGTCGCCCAGATCACGAGCATCGATGCACCGACCACGATCGGGAACGCGTACGTCACGATGTCCTGCGCAACCTGTTGCTCGCGCACGAGCGTGCGATACAGCAGCGCGGCCTTGCCATACCCGAGGATGTAACTGGTGACCAGCGCCGTGTAGTAGTCCTCGGTGCCGAACGGCGGGATGCGGTACGTCGCGTACACGCGCGGCAGCGACACGTCCTGGTGCACCAGCTCGCGAACCTCGCCGCCCAGCGTCGGCTCCAGCTGCGTGCGGCCCGGAATCGGCGGGATGTCCGGGCCGCGCGGCAGGCCGCCGAAATACTTCGCGATCAGCTCCCTGGCATGCGCCGGCTCGAAATCGCCACACAGCGTGAGCACCGCATTGTTCGGTGCGTAGTACGTGCGGAAGAACTGCTCCACGTCCTCCAGACTCGCCGCGTCCAGGTCCTCCATCGAGCCGATCACCGAATGATGGTACGGGTGATCGGGCGGATACATCAGCATCTGGATGCGCTCGTCCCAGTCGCCGTACGGCTGGTTGTCGACGCGCCAGCGTCGCTCGTTCTTCACGACGTCGCGCTGGTTGTCGAGCTTCTCCTGTGTCATGGCCGGCAGCAGCCAGCCGAGGCGGTCGCTCTCGAGCCAGAGCCCGAGCTCGAGGTAGTTGGACGGCAGCGTCTCGTAGTAGTTCGTGCGATCGAGCCACGTCGAGCCGTTCAGCGAGCCGCCGGCCTTTTCGATGAGCGAGAAGTGGCCCATCTCGGGAACGTGCTTCGAGCCCTGGAACATCATGTGCTCGAAGAGGTGTGCGAACCCGGTACGCCCCAGGCGCTCGTTTCGCGACCCGACGCCATACCAGAGGTTCACGGCGACCACAGGCGCTGCGTCCTCGCGTGAGAGCACGACATCCATGCCGTTCTCGAGTTGGTAACGCTCGATCGGTATCCGTATCACGATCCTGTCCGGTTCAGTTCCGTTCCGTTTGACGGCGTCACCCGCATGACGGGGCCGACACCGAGCGCTTCGAGCGCGGGCGCGATCGCGGCATGATCACCCGCGACCACGACGGTCGCATGCGCCGGGTCGAGGTGCTGTTCTGCAGCGCGCAGCACGTCCGCGGCGCTCACGGCCCGCACCCGCTCGACGTAGTCGTCGTAATAGCGATCACCGAGGTCGTGCAGCTCCTGCTCACTCACGATGCGCAGGATGTCGGCGGTCGTCTCCAGCCTGCGCGGCAGGCCGAGCGCGAGATAGCTGCGGGCACGCGCGAGCTCGTCCTCGCTCACCGGCTCCGTGCGGATGCGGTGCATCTCATCGAGCACGATGCCGACGGCTTCCGCCGATGCACCGGTGAAGACGGCCGAACTTGCAATGAAGGGACCGCCGTCGCGGCGGAGCGCGAATGCCGAGCCCGCGCCGTACGTGAATCCCTTCTCCTCGCGCAGGCGAGTGTTCAGCCGTGACGTGAACGCGCCCCCAAAGATGGTGTTGAGGACCATCAGGGGGAAATAGTCAATTGAGCCACGTGCGGGGCCGGGATGCCCGATCCGCAGCTCGGACTGGGGTGCGCCCGGCCGGTCCACCACGTGGATCACAGTGCCGGCCGGTGGGTCGTGCGCAGGCACAGCGTCCGCCGGCGTCGCGGCCGTGGCCCACGCTCCGAGCAGCGGCTCCAGCGACGCTGCCAGCGCGTCCGCATCGACATCTCCGACCACGACCATGTACGCGTTTCCGGGCCGCTGTCGCGCCGCGTGGAACTCCGCGAGTACGCTGCGGTCCAGCACACTCACGCTCGCGCTGGTCCCGCCAATCGGCGCACCGAACGGGTGCGCATCGCCGTAGACGGCACGCATGAACGCGTTCGCTGCCACGACGCGCGGCTCGTCCTGCTCCTGCACGATCGCCGCGAGCCGCTCCTTCCGCTTGCGCTCGACTTCGGCATCGGCGAACGCGGGCCGGAGCGCAACATCGAGCAGCAGCTCGATCGACGGCGCGAGCCGCGGTGAGAGTACGTGCAGTCCGACCTCCGTCTCGTCCCAGCTCGCGCGTGAGTGCAATGATGCGCCGAGCAGGTCCGCCTGTTCCGCTATCTGCAGTGCGGAGCGCGTCGCCGTGCCTTCGTCGAGCAGGTCGGCGGCGAGGTGCGCACGTCCCGCGACCGGGGGAAGATCCGCGCGCGCACCCGAACGCATGACCAGCGCGACATCGACCACGGGCAACTCCCGCTTCTCGACGACGAGCAGCCGAAGTCCGTTCGAGAGCGTGCGCCGCTCGATGTGAGGGAGCGTGGCGCGCGGCGGCGGCCCCGCGAGTGGCGGCGTGCTGCGATCGACAGGCGTCATGCCGCCCCTGCTTCCGTCGCCGCGAGGTCCGTGCGCCCGCGTGGCACCACGCTCAGCGTGACACACGGCGCCGTCAGGATGCGTCGTGCGGCGTCGCGTACACGCTCGGCGTCGAGCGCACGATAGCGCGCCAGGTCCTGCGCCGTGTAGTCGACGGTGTCAACAAAGAACCAGTAGGTGTTCATGCGGTCCGCGCGACCGCCGAAGCCGCCCACGTTCTGCAGCTCGTCCACGAACGTCGTTTCGATGTTGTTGCGGGCACGCTCGATCTCTTCGCTGTGCACGCCCTGCGTTGCGATGGCCGCGATCGTGCTGCGCACTTCGTCCTCGAGCTGACCGAGCCCGATACCGGGCCGCGCCGTGATCACCACGTAGAAGGCCGAGCCGAGCCGGCCGCCGTCCTGGAACGCGTTGACCGACTGGGCGATCTGTCTCTCATAGACGAGCGAGCGGTAGAGCCGCGACGCCTTGCCGTCCGCAAGGATCGATGCGATCGCTTCCATTTCTGCGTCGCCGTCTGCGTACGCGGCTGGTGAGTGCCACGTCATGTACAGGCGCGCAAGCTGAACGTCGTCCTCGAGTACTGCGCGGGCGTCGCGGCTGAGGGTCACCGGCGCGGCGTGCACCTTCGGCACGTCCGGACCGGCCGGAATCTCCGCGAACCAGCGCTCGACCAGCGCGCGCGCATGCTGCGTGTCGAAGTCACCCGCGAGTGCGAGTGTCGCGTTGTCGGGTGTGTAGTACGTGCGGAAGAACGACAGCACATCGTCCATCGTCGCTGCCGCGAGGTCTTCCATCGATCCGATCGTCGGCCAGCTGTACGGGTGGCCCGCGGGATACAGCATCGCGAGAACGGTCTCGAACGCCAGCCCGTACGGCCTGTTCTCGTAGCTCTGGCGACGCTCGTTCCTGACGACGTCGCGCTGCGCGTCGAGCCGCTCCTGCGTGATCGCGTCCGCCAGCCAGCCCATGCGGTCGGCCTCGAGCCACAACGCAGTCTCCAGCCCGTTCGACGGCACGTCTTCCCAGTAGTTCGTGCGGTCCGGATTCGTCGAGCCGTTGTTCGTCGCACCAAGCGACTCGAGCATGTTGTCGAACTGGCCGGGCTTCACGTTCTTCGATCCTTCGAACATCAGGTGCTCGAAGAGATGCGCGAAGCCCGTGCGCCCGGGTCGCTCGTTCGCAGAACCGACGTGGTACCACAGGTTGACCGAGACGAGCGGCGCGGCATGATGCTCATGAAGACAGACGCGCAGTCCGTTGTCGAGAACGAGTACGTCGTGTGGCAGTGAAATCTGCATGCTGCGTGAGACTCTCCTGCAGTCAGCGGCCGCCGAGCAGTGCGGTCGCGGGAAAGAGAACGCTCTCGCGCAGCACGTACTGCCAGCGAGTACCGCGCGTCCTGTCGATGGGCGCTTCCGGCGTCGGTGCGCGCCACGGCCGGATACCGGAGCGTCGCGCGAGCACGTCCAGGCGCATCATGTGGTATGAATCACTCACGACGAGCGCACTGCGCAGATCGTTCGCGCGCATGAGTGCCGCGGCGTAACCCACCGACTCGGCGGACGTCACGCCGCGCCGCTCGACCAGGATCACCGAGTCCGGGACGCCGGCCGCCATCGCATAGCGACGCGAAACCTCGCCTTCACTCAGCGTGTCACCCTGTCCCACACCGCCCGTGAAGACGAGCCGCGCGGCATACCCGCGGCGGTAGAGATCGAGCGCGTGATCGAGCCGTGCCTTGAGCACGGGCGACGGCCGGCCGTTGTACTGCGCTGCGCCCAGCACCAGGATCGCGTCCGCCTCGCGCAGCTGCGGCCACGCGCCGCCCAGCAGAACGAGCAGCAGTGCAGAGATCCAGAGGACGCCGACGGCGACGAGCAGGCGCCGCAGTCCGCGCAGCAGCCGCATGTCAGAGCGGTTGTGTCAGGCGATCGTGCAGCGCCGTCGGCGCCACGGTCTCGAGCAGGAACGTACGCGCAGGCCCGGCGCCGAGCGCAAGGCGTTCATCGACTTCGCCGAGCAGTTCCTGGTCCACCGGCTCGAGCGCATAACCCGCGCGCGCATACGCATCCTCCGCGGCGTCCTCCCACCCGGCCGCTGCCGCGGCGAGCGCCGCGAGGATCTGCGCTTCGCCGTCCTCCGGCCGCTCGTTCGACGCCTCGATCAGCAGCTCCGCAGCGGCCTCGATGTGCTCCATCTCGAGCTCGACCAGGCCGAGCAGCACGCGCGTCCACGAGTCGTCGGGTGCGAGCGAGAGCGCTTCGGTCATCGCGTCCGTCGCCGCGGCGTAGTCCTGCTTGAGCGCGAGCGCGATGCCGAGCTCTGCGTGCATCATCGGATCGTCCGGCGCGAGCTGTACGGCAGCCCGCAGGTGCTCGATTGCATCATCGAACATCCCCTCGCGCGCGAGGTATGCGCCGTACTGCAGCCGCGTGTCGGGAAGGTCGGGACCAGTCACTGCCGCGTTGCGCAGCGCGGTCTCGGCCTCCGGGTCGTCGAATGCGGCAAGGCCGGCACCAGCCAGTGCAAGCAGCTGCGGATCGTCGGGCTGTTCCGCGAGGCAGCGCTTGAAGTACTCGTATGCGACGCCGTCCCGGTCCATCTCGCGGTTCGCGACACCGAGCCAGCCGAGCAGGTACGGGTCATCCGGTGCATCGCGCAGTCCGCTCTCGAGCAGCTCCGCCATCTCGTCGAAGCGCCCCTCGTCGCCCAGCGCGAAGGCGTCCTGCAGCAGTGCGTCGATGTCGCTCATGCGCCGTACTTCACGAGACGGCCGGCATGTGCGAGCATCAGTGTCATCAGCGCCTTCGCCGGGAAAATGCCCAGCTCGCCGCGCGCACACGAACGCTCACCGAACACCGCCTGCGGATCCGGCCGCACCCAGTCGGACACGATCATCACCGGGACCGGGTGCCACGAATGCATGCGCAGCTTCGACGGCGTCGAATGGTCACCCGTAACGACGAGCACGTCCGGCGAACGGATGTCCAGCTCACCGATCAGCGCATCCGCCGCCTCGATCGCCGCCACCTTCGCATCGAAATCACCATCCTCGCCGCGCGAATCGACCGCCTTGAAGTGCACGAAGTGATAGTCGTAACTCTCGAAGTTCGACTTCAGGCGACTGATGCTCTCCGCATCGTCCCGGCTGCCCGGCTGCGTCTCCATCCCGAGCAGGCGCGCGACGCCGCGATACATCGGATAGCGCGCGATCGCCTCCGCCTTCAGGCGGTAGCGCGCGTCGAACGTCGGGTACGGATGGTACGCGTCGATGCCACGGGCGAGGAGCGCATTTGCGACCTTCTCGTCGGCAAGCAGTTCGAATGCACGGTCCAGCACCTGCTGCAGCAGCTGCGCCGTTTCCGCCGCGTCCGGCGCCAGCGGTGCGACCGGCAGCGGCGGCACACCCTCTTCCTGCGGATCCGTATCACCCAGCTCGGAGGAAAGCCCGCGGCCGCGGATGACCAGCACCGCCCGGTGCTCCTTCTCCGACTCGAAGAAGACCTGCAGTCCGCCTGGCGCTGCGACCCCCTCGCGCAGCTTCGCAATCAGCCGCGCATTCTCGTCGTCGCTCGGCCGGCCCGCACGCCGATCCGTGACACGACCCTGTCCATCGATGGTCGCGAAATTCAGACGGATCGCGATGTCGCCCGGCTCGAGCGGGAAATCGACACCCAGCGCCGAGAGCACACCGCGACCGATGTTGTAGCGCTCGGGGTCATAGCCGAACAGCGCCAGGTGGCCCGGACCACTGCCCGGCGTGATGCCGTAGCCCACGGGCTGGTGCAGCCCGAGCGCCGCACGGCGCGCAAGCGCATCCAGATTCGGCGTGCTGGCCGCCTCCAGTTCCGTCGGGCCGTCCGGCGTGAGCGGCAGACCGCCCAGCCCATCCAGCACGATGAGGACGATGCGGCCGCCCGTCGTATCTGTGAGGTCGTCGGGAAATGTCACGTTCATGGCGTATCTCTTCGTGTATTCGACACAGGGAGGGTTGAAGGTACCCCGGCCGTGTGCGGCGGCAAGTGGCGTTCCCGCTGCGCCCCCGCGGTGCCACGATGACGGCGTGAGGCGCCGAGCGCACGCGATCTGCGGACCGGGTCCGCAAACATGACGCTGGTAAGCGGGCTATGTCGTTGCTAACTTTGCCAGTTCACCCACAGTGATCCGGCACCATGAACACATTCGAGCCCTTCGCTCTCGAGCGATGGCAGTCCACGTACGAGAACAGCGTCGAGTCCAACCTCTCCGAAAGCGGTGTGCACCCGCTGACGATAGGGGAGCTGCGCACGCTTGCAGGTGAGGACAGCATCGACGACGTCATGCTTGGCTACGGCCACACGAATGGCACCGGAGAGCTGCGCTCCCGTATCGCTGCGCTCTATCCGGGCGCATCCGTGGACGACGTCGCGATTGCGAACGGCAGTGCAGAGGCGAACTTCGCGGCCACGTGGCGCTTCGCCGAGCCCGGCACACGCATCGCCATCGTCGTTCCGACGTACATGCAGACACCGGGCGTGGCCCGTGCGTTCGGCGCCGACGTCGTGCTCATCCCACTGCGGCCCGAGCTGGGATGGCAGCCCGATGCCGACGAGGTGCGTCGACTGACACGACATGGCATCCGTGCAATCGTCGTCACGAATCCGTGCAACCCGACCGGTACGGTTCTCACCGAGGAGTCGCGCCGCGCACTCATCGACGCGGCCGCAGCGCACGACGCGTGGATCATCGCGGACGAGGTCTACGCGGGGGCCGAGATGGACGGCCATCAGACCCCCAGCTTCTTCGGCAGCTATCCGCGCGTCATCGCGACCGGGTCGCTCTCGAAGGCCTACGGCCTGCCAGGCCTGCGAATCGGCTGGGCCGTCTCCACACCCGAAATGACCGAACAACTGTGGTCCCGGCGCGACTACCTGACGATCGCGCCCGCCACCCCCAGCGACCGGCTCGCCACCATGGCACTCGAACCAGGCGTCCGCGCCCGCCTGCTCGAACGCACGCGCCGCCACATCCGCGACGGCATCACCGTGCTCGAAGCGTGGCTCGAGGACCAGCAGGTCTTCGAATGGCAGCGGCCCGCCGCGGGCGCAATATGCCTTGCCCGACTTCGCGTATCCATCGACACGAACGCCCTCGCCGAACGCCTCCGCACCGAGCAGAGCGTACTCGTCGTCCCCGGCGAACAGTTCGGCGTGGCACACTCGATTCGCTTCGGCTTCGGGGCGCCAGCCGCCACGTTGCGGACCGCGCTGGCGCGCGTGGCGGTAACATTGCAGGACGCCGTGCAGGGGATCCATCAGGATTTGGCCGTAACTGGCTGAAAATCCAGCATACGGCACGTCGCTTGCTCCGATTGGATGATCGGAGCACATCAGATCGAGGGAGGAAATCGTGCGGATAACCCGCAAGCAGACGGTCTTCACCGGGATCGGCATTCTCGTACTGGGGCTTGCCGGAGCCGGTATCAACTACGGCGCAGGCACGCCGCGGGTGGAAGAGGATCCGCCGTTGCGGCTGGTGCTCAACGTTCCGGCGAACCGGATCTACGTTTACGAGCACGGTACACGGACGAAGTCGTATCGCGTGTCGGTCGGTGCGCGGAAGCACGCGACGCCAGCGGGCAGCTATACGCTGTCCACGGCGAACTGGAATCCCTGGTGGCACCCGCCGAAGAGCGAGTGGGCGCGTGGCGAGAAGCCGGCGGCACCGGGCTGGGACAACCCGATGGGCCGCGTGAAGATGAACTTCACGGAGCTGTATTACATCCACGGCACACCGGAGTTCAACGAGGATGCACTCGGCCTGCCGGTTTCGCATGGGTGTGTTCGCATGGCGAACCGTGACGCGATCGAGCTGGCGACGCTCGTCCACAGTTATGCGAATCCGGACCTGTCGTCCTCGGAGCTGGAAGCGTTGATCAGCAACCCGAAGCAGACGCGGACCATCCGTTATGCACGAAAGGTCCCGTTCGCGGTTGTGTACGACGTCGCCATCGTGCGTGACAACTTCCTGATCATCTATCCGGACGTGTATGCGCGGCTGGGCGACGAGGCGGCGATGATGGACCAGGTGGAGCAGGTGCTGGAGGATCACGGCGTGGATCGCTCGGAGATCAACCGTGGGCACCTGACGCGTCTGGTCGAGAAGGGGATGAAGATGCGCGTTGCGATTTCGCTCGACGAGTTGACGACGCGTGAGGTAGCGGAGGTTGCGCCGGAGTCACAGCTCTGAGGGGGCATGGCTCGCATACTGATCGTCGAGGACAATCCCGACCTGCTGCTGATTCTCGATCAGCTGCTGAGTGGCGAGCATGAAGTGCTCACGGCGCGCCGGGGAGAGGATGGTGTCGCGCTCGTCCGTACGGAGCGGCCCGACGCGGTGATCCTCGACGTTCAGCTCCCCACGATGGACGGCATCGAGGCAGGCCTGTGGATGAAGCGTGAGACACAGCCTGCCCCGGTGCCGATTCTCGTTCTCACGGGGATGGCCGGCGCCGGCGACGCCGAGGCGATCCTCGCCTCGGGCTGTTGCGACATGTACCTGGCCAAGCCGGCGCCGCTTGCACGCATCCGCGAAAGCGTGGAGCAGCTCCTGAACCGGGAGCGCAATCTTTCATGAAGAAGTCGAGCATAGCAGAGCCGCGACGGCTCGGTCTGTTGCAGACGGATGGCGGTCGTGCGGCTCGTCCGCGCGGCCGCTTTGCTTATGCACCGGGCGACAGGATCGCCGGCGACCTCACCGTCATCGGCCACCTTGCCGTGGGCCGCTACGGTGATCTCTACCAGGTGTGGAGCGCGACCGAGTGGTGCGCACTCACCTGCAAGATCGTCTCGCCGCAGCGACGCGACGAGCGCGCGGCACTCGCCGCGCTGCGGCGCGAGGCACGCATCCTCAACCGCGTGCGCCACCCGACGATCGTACGCAGCTTCGGTGGCGGCGAGCATGACGGCCTGCCGTTCCTGCTCATGGAGTACCTGGAGGGCCCGTCGCTCTTCGACGTGATCGAGAACCGCCCCGACCGTCAGCTCGAGCCGGGCGATGCCGTGCGCGTTGCCGTCCACATCGGTGCCGCGCTCTATCACCTGCACCGTCGCGGCCTGCTGTACCTGGACATGAAACCGGCGAACCTGCTGCTCCGTGACGGCGTACCCGTACTCGTGGATCTTGACGCGGTACGTCGCATCAGCGATCGGGCGCGACCGGTGCGGCGGATGGGCACCGCACCGTACATGGCGCCCGAGCACATACGGCGCGAGCCGCTCACGCGCGCATGCGACGTCTATGGCATGGGCGCACTGCTCTACGAGATGCTGACCGGTCGCTGGCCGTTCGAGCACGTGTACACGGAAGAAGAGCCGTCGGAAGACGACGCGCGGCAGTATCCGCAGATCCGCGGCGAGGCGGCGCCGGCCGTGCGCGCGTTCGCGCCGGGAGTGAGTGCGGCGCTCGAGCGGGTAGTGATGAAATGCCTCGAGCCCGACCCTGCGGACCGCTATGATTCGATGCACCCGGTGCTGCTCGCGCTGGCAGAGGCACTGGACGAGCCCGCCGCGCTGTGGCCCAAGGGCGTTACGACGGAGCGACGGAGCACGCCGCGCGGATAGGCGCCGGCGTCCGCTCACCGCTACCTTCCGGCAACGCCTGAAACCCACACACGCTCAAACATGTAGTCTGCATCGTGCGGCGCGTTCCGCGTCGGCATCGACGACCGCAGGAGACACGAAATGATCAGGTTGCGTGGTATCGAGAAGCATTACGACACGAAGGCCGGACGGACGTACGTGCTGCGCCGTGTCGATCTCGATTTCAGGGAAGGCGAGTTCGTCACGATCATGGGCCCGTCAGGCGCCGGCAAATCGACGCTGCTCGGGATCCTCGGGCTGCTCGACGCCGAGTGGCAGGGCGAATACTGGTTCGGCGACGAGGCGGTCCACCGCATGACCCTGAAACAGCGCGCCGAACTCAACAAGCGTAACATCGGCTTCGTCTTCCAGCAGTATCACCTGCTCGACAACCTGACCGTTTACGAGAACCTCGAGATTCCGCTGTCCTACCGGAACGTGGCGCGCGGCGAGCGCCAGGCGATCGTCGCCGACGTGCTCGACCGCTTCCACATCGTGGGCAAGAAGGACCTGTTCCCGAACCAGCTGTCCGGCGGTCAGCAGCAATTGGTCGCCGTCGCGCGTGCAGTGGTCGCCTCGCCGCGGCTGATCCTGGCCGACGAGCCGACCGGCAACCTGCACTCGGCACAGGCACGCGAGATCATGGAGCTGTTCCAGAAGCTGAATGCCGAAGGCACCACGATCGTGCAGGTTACGCACTCCGAGCAGAATGCCGCGTACGGTCACCGCATCGTCGAGCTGCTGGATGGGTGGGTGACCAGCAATGCAGATGTAGTACAGGCGCAGGCGGCGGAGTAGCATCCGTCGCATGTTGTGGCAGGCTGGTCCTGCAGAGTGGGTCAGGGCGACGCGCCACGCGGCAGCGCGCCGCCCCTCGGTGCTCAGCGACTGCTGAACACGATGGGAATCGCGACCCACACCGGCACCGGCTCGCCCTTCAGCTTTGCCGGCGTGAACGTCATCTGCTGCGCAACACGCAG
>CAYLME010000008.1:0-43170 GCA_964384585.1 uncultured Gemmatimonadaceae bacterium
GCCGCTCCGCCGTTTTGCGAGCGACTTCGCACCCGGCTACATTCCGGCCGCCGCCGCCGGAATCGGCGGATAATCTTGCATTGCCAGGGAGCGAGCGTGAAGCAGGACGATGGACGCGCGGGACACGCGACTTTGACGGATCGCGACGCACAGAAGCGGGCTGCCGCGGAGCGCGCGGTCGGATATGTCGAGTCGGGGATGCGCCTCGGCCTCGGTACCGGCTCGACCGCGTGGCACGTGGTGGACATTGTCGGCGGCATGCTGCGCGATGGCACGCTGCGTGACATCGTGGCGGTTCCGACGTCGCGTGCCACCGCAGAGCAGGCGCGCTCCCTCGGCATTCCCCTGACGACACTGGACGAGGTTCGCGAACTCGATCTTGCGATCGATGGCGCTGACGAGATCGATCCGCAGCTGGATCTGATCAAGGGACATGGCGGCGCCCTGCTCTGGGAGAAACTCGTCGAGTACGCGGCCGCACGACTCGTCATCGTGGCGGACGACTCGAAGCTCGTGCAGCGGCTGGGCGAGAAGTCATATCTGCCGGTCGATGTGGTGCCGTTCGGCGCGCGCGCGCTGTTGCCGTTCTTCGAGTCGCTGGGGGCACAGGCGCAGTTGCGGCAGCATAACGATGAAACCTTCGTAACGGACGGCGGTCACTACATCGCTGACCTCCGCTTCGACGGAGGCATGCAGGACGCGACTGGCGTCGAGCGCGCATTGCGCGCGCGGCCCGGCGTGGTGGAGACGGGACTGTTCCTCGGAATGGCGGACGTCGCAGTGATTGCGGGTGCCGGCGGTGTGCGGGAGATGCAGCGGCCGGCACGCTGAATATTTCTTTGAACTACCAGGCCGTCATGGCCGGCGGGCCCGCGGGGCCAGGGAGGTGAGCGTGAACCAGGAGATGTTGGAGAAGATCCGTGAAGGGGACGGCTTCATCGCCGCTCTCGACCAGAGCGGAGGCAGCACTCCGAAGGCGCTGAAGCTGTATGGCGTTGGCGAAGACGCCTACAGCAACGAGTCGGAGATGTTCGACCGCATCCACGAGATGCGCACGCGCATCATGACCAGCCCTGCCTTCGACGGCCGGATCATCGGCGCGATCCTCTTCGAGAAGACCATGGATCGCGATGTCGAAGGCAAGGGGAGCGCGCAGTATCTGTGGGAGAGCAAGCGTGTCGTGCCGTTCCTCAAGATCGACAAGGGGCTTGAGGCGGAAGCGAACGGCGTGCAGCTGATGAAGCCGATGCCGGGCCTCGATGCACTGCTCGCGCGCGGTCGTGAGAAGGGCGTCTTCGGAACGAAGGAGCGCTCGGTCATCAAGAGCGCCAACCGTGAAGGCATCCAGGCGATCGTCGACCAGCAGTTCGAAGTGGGCAGGCAGGTGCTCGCGGCCGGACTCGTGCCGATCCTCGAGCCGGAGATCGACATCCATGCCCCCGACAAGGCGGAAGCCGAGGCAATCCTGCGCGACGCGCTCCTCGCAGGGCTGGATGCGCTGCCGTCGGATCAGGTCGTGATGCTCAAGCTCACGATCCCGGACGAGGCCGACTTCTACCGCCCACTGGTCGAGCACCCGCGTGTGCTCAAGGTCGTCGCCCTGTCGGGCGGATACACGCGCGAGGATGCGAACGAGAAACTCGCGCGCAATCCGGGCGTGATCGCCAGCTTCTCGCGGGCGTTGACCGAGGGCCTGCGCGCAGACCAGAGCGACGACGCGTTCAACCGTACGCTCGACGAGTCGATCGGCGGCATCTACGCGGCGTCCGTTGCGTAACGGCTCCGAGCGATGACGCGCGACGCCGCGATCAGGATCGCGCCATCCATCCTGGCGGCGGACTTCGCCCGCCTGGCCGATGGCATTGCCGAGGCCGAGGCGGGCGGTGCCGACTGGATCCATGTGGACGTGATGGACGGGCACTTCGTCCCGAACCTCACGATCGGGCCTCCGGTCGTGAAGGCCGTGCGCAAGGTGACCGGGTTGCCGCTCGACGTGCACCTCATGATCGAGAAGCCGGAGCAACTCGTCGATGCGTTCATCGACGCGGGTGCGAACTGGCTCACGGTGCACTATGAAGCTGTGACACACCTGCACCGGCTGCTCGAGCACATTCGCTCGCGCGACGTGCATCCCGGTGTGTCGCTCAATCCGCACACACCCGTCAGCGTACTCGAGGAAGTTCTGCCGTACGTCGACCTCGTACTGATCATGAGCGTCAACCCCGGCTTCGGCGGACAGCGCTACATCCCGACGAGCGCAGCGAAGGTCGCGAAGCTGCGCACCATGCTGGACGAGCGCAGTCTCTGGTCGGTCGAGATCGAGGTGGACGGCGGCATCACGCCGAAGACAGCGGGCGAAGTCGTGGCGGCGGGCGCCACGGCGCTCGTCGCGGGCGCGGCCGTGTACAACGACCAGGCGAGTGTGGCGGAGAACATCCGTGCGCTGCGCGACGCAGCGGAGGCTCGTACGTAAGCTGGTCTCAGGCAGGACAGGGTCGGCAATGACGCCGTGCGAACAGGGCCAGTTCGCACGGCGTCTTTGCGTTGACTCTCGCGCACGCACACGGCGGGCGCGAACCTCTCGTCGCGGCGTGGCCGCGTGCATCATGGAATTACGGAGGACCGAATGTTCGGCAGGGAACGTGAAGAGGGCGCCATCGACGCGCCGACACCGCGACCGTCGGCGCGCGATGGCGCACCCGTGTCGCTCATCGGCGAAGGCATGACGATCACCGGCAACATCACCGTGGACGGCACGCTGCGCATCGAGGGCAACCTGAAGGGCAACGTGGACGCGACGCAGGGCGTCGTGCTCGGTCCGCATTCCGTGGTCGAGGGTGATATCAAGGCGCAGGACGCGATCATCGGCGGCCGCGTGCGTGGCGGCATCGCGACGACGGGCCGCCTGGAACTGCACGCCACGTGCGACGTGGACGGTGACATCGACGCCGTGCGGTTCAAGATGGACGAGGGCGGGCGCGTGAGCGGCCACGTTCGCATCGGTCGCGCGTCGAGCGCGCAGAGCGGGAGGCCTGCGCCCGCAAAGCCCTGATCGCCTGCGGCATCCCGATGAACGCCGTCACGCTGCTCGGCCGGTCCGCGCGGTGTGACGGCGGACTTTCGTTGGGTGGAGCCATGCGATCCGGCCCAGGCGGCGCTATCTTTTTTTGAATGTCGCCCGGGTGGCGGAATGGCAGACGCAGGGGACTTAAAATCCTCGGGCCGCGAGGCCGTGTGGGTTCGACCCCCACCCCGGGCATGAACGGCATGCTTCTCCGCACAGAGCATCGCGCCGGAGAGGGTGCATCCGGTGCGGAGTCGCGCGAGATCATTCGACGTCGCGTTCGCCTGACGACCGCAGCAAGCCCGCGCTCGGTGAGCGAATGCGCCGGGAGTATCTCTTTTGCAAGCATTTTCCGGGTTGTACGCGGGGGCGCATCGGGGTTTCGCTCCCGTGCGAGCGCCGCTATAATGGCCGCAGGCGGGTAAACCGCCACCTGCAGACCACAGAGCCGAGCACGCGGCAGAAGCCGCGCGGCGGGGGACCCGGTCGTTGGGGTGAATCCGGCAACAGCCGGACGGAGACTTCCTTCTCCGAACCCGTCAGCTAACCCCGCAGGCGAGAAAGGGAGCGTGGCGAGAGCCGCGGCCACGACGACGTGGCCGCCGCTTGTCCACCCATCAGCGCCACAGGCGCCGTTTCTCACCTGACCTCCGCAACGCGCCGCACCTGCTCGCCCGGCTCACCAGGCAGAGGAGGTGAGGAATGTTGCGACTGCTGCTCATCAGCGGCGAGGCGCTGCGCTCGGAGACGACGCTCCGGCGCCGGATCCTGAAGTTCACTGGAAGCCGACGCGCGACGCGTGCGATCCTTCAGCGTGTGGACAGCGCGCGCGAGGTGGGGCGCGTGGTATCGCTTGCGATCAGCCCCGCGCCCGCGCCCGCGCACGACGGCGAGGACTGGGAGGTCAGCGCGAGTTATGCGGGCAGTCTCAGCACAGGGAGGGCCTCATGATCACCGCAGCCTCGACAGTACTGCAGGGACGAAGCACGCGCCGCACGGGCCCGTTCCGGGTGCTCGTGCCGGTCGGTCGGCCGGATGCAGGACCGGGGCTGCTGTCGCTGGCCGAGGCCCTGGTGCCGGTCGGCATGGAAGCGCAGGTCCGGCCGATGCACGTCGCGACGGGTGAGCATTTCCCGACCGCGCAGGAGTCGGCAGCGGATGCGCTGGGCCAGTTGCTGGCGGCGCAACACCCCTCACGACCGCGGCTTGCGCCCATCGTGCGCGAGGACGGCGACATTGCCGGATCGATCGTCGCTGCGGCGGCCGATGTCGATGCGGAGCTCATCGTCATGGGCTGGCAGCGTCCCAAGCTCAGTCGCACGCTGATCGGCGGCACGGTCGCGCGTGTCATGCAGAAGACGGATGCGGAGGTAGTCGTGCACTACGATCGCCATCCGCGCCCGTGGAAGCGTCTGCTCGTGCCGTACCTGTGGGGCGATCACGATCGTGCCGCAGTCGGTCTCGCGCAGCGGCTCGCGCAGCGCGAGGCGGAGAGCGTGACGATCCTGCACGTGATCGAGCCGGACGAGGAGCCGGCCCACGTCGATCGGTTCCGTGAGAGCGTGGATGGCACGTGGTGCGAGGTGCGCGTGGTCGCCGCGGCGGATCCGCTGCGTGCAGCCGTGAACGAGGCACGCGACGGCGAGTACGACGCGATCGTCGTCGGAACGTCGCGTGCATGGGGCCTTGCTCCGGCATTCCTGGGTGTCCGCCACGAGCAGCTCGCAAAAGAGACGAACGCATCCATGCTGATCGTGCGGGCCGCACGCACGTAGCGCTGCCACCTCGTGCCGGGACGGGACAGGCGGGACACGCGATGAGCGTGCTCCCGCCTTCGTCGTTCCGGCGTGCGGTCGTCCAGGCAGCATGCGACCTGTCTTCAACGTCGGATGCTTGCTCGGGTACCGCGCGCGCCTCTAGCTTGTGCGCCCATGCGCACAGGCCTGCTTCTCCTCGGTGTGATCGGCTGGGCGGCAGTCGTGTGGCGGCTGCTCTGGGCGGTGCTGCGCCTGTTGCGCTTCGGCGCTGAGGGCATGTTCGCCGGCGACGTTGCCGATCGCCGTGCCGATCGAGGCGACATTACGGGCATGCAGGAGGCATCTGCTGCTCGTTCGGAGATCACGCGGGTGCGGCGTCGTTCGGCCGCGCTCGTGCTGTTCTGGCTCGTACTGTTGATCGTTCCCACACTGACTGCGAACGCCGACCAGTTGTACGCACTCTACTCTCCACTCTGGCTGCTGCGCACCACACGTTCGCCGCGGCGTTCCTGGTAAATGCTACGCGTCACGTTCCTGGGGACCGCGGCGAGCCGGCCGACGGTCGGGCGCAATGTGAGCGCGCTGCTGATCAACCGCGAAGGCGAGCTGATGCTCTTCGATTGCGGTGAGGGCACGCAGCGACAGATGATGCGCTACGGGACCGGCTTCGCGATCGACGACATCTTCGTCACGCACATGCACGCCGATCATTTCCTCGGCATCATCGGCCTGCTGCGCACGATGGGACTGCAGGGCCGCGAGACGGAGGTGCGGCTCTGGGGCCCGCCCGGCGGGGCAGCGATCCTGGAAGCGGCCGTCAATCTCGGTGTCGACCGTGTGCCGTTTCCCGTGCGTATCGGTGAGCTGGCGCCGGGCGCCGTGCTCGAGCGCGACGGTTATGACATCCGCGCGTTCCGCACGAGCCATGGCACGTCATCGATCGGGTATGCGCTGGTCGAGCACACGCGTCTTGGCCGCTTTCACCCGGAGCGCGCACGCGAGCTGGGTGTGCCGCACGGCCCGCTGTTCGGGAGGCTGCACCGCGGCGACACGATCGAGGTCGAAGGTCGCACGATCCGACCGCAGGACGTGGCCGGTCCGCCCCGGCCGCGACGCAAAGTCGTATATACGGGTGACACGCGACCGTCGCGCGACATTGCCGCGGCCGACGCCGGCGCCGACCTGCTGGTCCACGATGCGACGTTCTCGGACGAGGAAGCGGATCGCGCCCGCGCAACACGACACTCGACGGCGCGCGAAGCGGCACAACTGGCCGCGCGCGCGGGTGTGCGTCGCCTGGTTCTCACGCATATCTCGGCGCGCTATGCGGAGGACCCGCGCCAGCTCGAACGCGAGGCACGCGCGGTGTTCCCGGCATCGATCGTCGCATACGACGGCCTCGACGTCGAGGTCCCGTTCGCAGACGCCGACGAAGGATGAGCGTGCGCACGCTGCATGTCCCGGGCGACAAGTCCGTCTCGCATCGTGCACTCATGTTCGCTGCACTCGCGGAGGGCGAGAGCACGCTGTGCGGGCTGCTGACGGCGGCGGATGTACAGTCCACGGCCGCGGCGCTGCGCGCACTCGGTTGCCGTGTCCCGGAATTGCACGCCGACACACCCGTTGGCGTCCGCGGTGTGGGACTGCGCGGACTGCGCTCGCCTGCGGCCGTGATCGACTGCGGCAACAGTGGGACAACCGCGCGCTTGCTGCTTGGTATCCTGGCCGGATCACGTATCGACGCGGAACTGACGGGCGATGAATCGCTGCGCGCACGACCGATGGCACGCGTCACGGACCCATTGACGCGAATGGGCGCGCGTTTCGAATTCCTCGCCGAGCCGGGGCGATTGCCGTTACGCGTGCACGGCGGGGAACTCGAATCGATCCAGTTCGACTCGCCGCACGCCAGCGCGCAGGTGAAGAGTGCGCTGCTGCTCGCGGGCCTCGTCGGTGGTGTGCGCGTCACGGTGACGGAGCCGCGCGTTTCCCGCGACCATACGGAGCGCATGCTGGCCGCACAGGGCGTGAGCGTGCGGCGGTTCGACTCGGGCGACGGTGCGGGCGTGGTCCTGGAGCCCGCAGCCAGCCTGCAGCCACTCGACGTGCACGTGCCCGGCGATTTCTCGTCCGCCGCGTTTCTGCTCGGGCTCGGGCTGTTGCGCGAGCCCGGTACGCACGTCGCCAGCGTTGGCCTGAACCCGACGCGCACCGGCATGCTGAACGTCCTGGAGCGGATGGGTGCGCGCGTCGAGGCGAGCAACGTCCGTGAAGAGGGAGGCG
Organism: uncultured Gemmatimonadaceae bacterium; assembly: GCA_964384585.1. Classification (GTDB taxonomy): domain Bacteria; phylum Gemmatimonadota; class Gemmatimonadetes; order Longimicrobiales; family RSA9; genus DASTYK01. The sequence continues at coordinate 7,105 of CAYLME010000008.1, forward strand.
AGCCGCTGGGTGACCTGGCCGTGCAGCCGGTGCACCTCCGCGCGACGAACATCGAGGCAGCCGAGGTTCCCGCACTGATCGACGAGATCCCCATCCTGGGCGTACTCGCAGCGCGGGCGGAGGGCACGACGCGGATACGCGGTGCCGCCGAATTGCGTGTGAAGGAGACGGACCGCATTCACGCGCTCGTGCAGAACCTTCAGGTACTGGGCGTCGCGGTACAGGAGCACGAGGACGGCATGGACATCACGGGAACGCGCGCGCCGCTTCGCGGCACGATCCGCACATTTGGCGATCACCGCATCGCGATGGCGTTCGGTGTACTCGGCAGGCTGCCGGGGAATGACATCGCGATCGACGACCCGGGCTGCGTACAGGTCAGTTTCCCCGGATTCTGGGACGTGACCGCCGCATGATCATCGCGATCGACGGCCCTGCGGGCAGCGGGAAGAGTTCGACGGCACGCGCCATCGCGCAGCGGCTCGGCTTCCGGCATCTGGATTCGGGCGCGTTCTACCGTGCCCTCACGCTGGCCGCGCTGCGTGCCGGGATTCCGGTCGAGCGCTGGGAGCAGCTGGAAGCGGATGACCTCGACCGCCTCGACGTCCGCGGTGTCGCTGGCGCGGGCGGATTCCGCATGCTGATCGGCGGCGCGGATGCGGGCGACGCCATCCGCGCACCGGAGGTGAACGCGCATGTCTCCACGATGGCCCGCGTGCCGGCGGTCCGCGCCTGGCTGCTGGGACGCCTGCGTGCTGCCGCAGTGGGCGTCGATCTCGTGTCCGATGGTCGTGACGTCGGAACCGTCGTCTTTCCGGGGGCGGACCTGAAGATCTTTCTCGTAGCCGACCCACGCGAGCGTGCCCGGCGACGGCTGGTGCAGCAGGGCGTGCGGGATCCTTCCGATGCGGAACTGGACGCGGAAACGGCACGGTTGGCGGAGCGCGACCGGATCGACAGTGAGCGCAAGGTGGCCCCGCTCCGGAAGGCCCCGGACGCGGTGGAACTGGACACGACACGGCTCACATTCGACGAGCAGGTCCAGCGGATCGTGGATATGGCGCGTGAGCGCGCCCGGCCGCCCGACTGACGTCCGTCGCGCAGGGGCACCGGCCTCGCGGGCTTGTTGCTACTCGAAGTCCTCGTTACAATTACCAGTCTGTGTCCGGACCGCTCCCGTGGTCAGGTCATGCGCCGTATCGGCAATGAGGCCGATGTGGCGGTTCACCCCAACCGTTGTCCGGCCGCGCCGGCCGTGCAGCGCATTGCAGGAGGCGCACTTCCCATATGGCAACTATTGAAGAGCAGAGCGAGCAGGGTGGCGCGGCGGTGACGTCGCGAAAGCCCAGGCGCGAGCGCATCATCGAGCCGCTTTCGAAATTCCTCGAGGAAGACGAGTACTCGCAGGAAGAGTACGAGCAGCTTCTCTCGATGTACGAGGACACCCTCACGAACATCGAGGAAGGCGAGATCGTCAAGGCGAAGGTCCTGCGTGTCACCGAGAACGCGGTGATCCTGGACGTCGGGTTCAAGAGCGAAGGCTCCATTTCCCGTGACGAGTTCAAGAACCCGGACCAGCTGGAGCCGGGCGAAGAGGTCGAAGTCTTCCTGGAGAACCTCGAGGACGCCGATGGCGTCGTCGTGCTCTCGAAGAAGAAGGCTGATTTCCTGCGCGTTTGGGAGAAGATCAAGACGGCCTACGAGGAGAACGACAAGGTCCCGGGCATGCTGACGCGCAAGATCAAGGGCGGCGTAACGGTCGACCTGATGGGCGTGGACGCGTTCCTGCCGGGCTCGCAGATCGCGCTGCGTCGTGTGCCGAACATCGAGGACCTGATCGGCCAGACGTTCGACTTCAAGATCATCAAGCTGAACAAGCGCCGCCGCAACATCGTGGTGAGCCGCCGCGTGATCCTCGAGGAGGAACGCGAGGGCAAGCGCGAGCAGCTGGTGAAGGAGCTTCTGGTGGGGCAGGTGCGCCACGGCGTCGTGAAGAACGTGACCGACTTCGGTGCGTTCATCGACCTGGGCGGCCTGGACGGGCTGCTGCACATCACGGACATGAGCTGGGGCCGTGTCGGTCATCCCTCGGAGATCGTCAATATCGGCAGCGAGCTGGACGTGAAGGTGCTCGACATCGACTGGAACCGCGAGCGCATCTCGCTCGGGCTCAAGCAGCTGCTGCCGTATCCGTGGAAGGACATCGAGCGGAAGTACCCGGTCGGCGCACGCGTGCGCGGCAAGGTCGTCTCGATCACGAACTACGGCGCGTTCATCGAGCTCGAGAAGGGCGTCGAGGGTCTGGTACACATCAGCGAGATGTCCTGGACGCGGAACGTGAAGCACCCGTCGAAGCTGGTCGCGATCGGCGACGAGATCGAGGCGGTGGTGCTGAAGGTGGACCGCGACGACGAGAAGATCTCGCTCGGCATGAAGCAGATCGAGGAGGACCCGTGGCTCGCGTTGCCGGAGAAGTACCCGATCGGTACGCGTGTCGAGGGCAAGGTCCGCAACCTCACGAGCTTCGGCGCGTTCGTCGAGATCGAGCCGGGCATCGACGGGCTGATCCATATCAGCGACATGAGCTGGACGAAGCGTGTCCAGCATCCGTCGGAGGTGCTGCGCAAGGGTGACGACGTGAGTGTGCTCGTTCTCGGCGTGGATCCGGAGAACAAGCGGATCTCGCTCGGCCTGAAGCAGACCACGGAAGATCCGTGGGATGACATCGCCGCCCGCTTCACGTCCGGTGTCGAGTCGTCGGCGACGGTCGTGCGCCTGGTCGAGGACGGTGTGGTCGTCGATCTCGGTGACGACATCGAGGGCTTCGTGCCGACGAGCGCCGTGCCGGTGCCCGCGGGCAAGGACCTGGCCGCAGTCCTGGGCGAGGGCCAGACGATCGAGCTGCGGGTGCAGGAGACGGACGCGGTGAACCGTCGCATCGTGCTCAGCGTGACCCAGATGCCCGAGCCGCCGGTGCGGCGCGAGGAGCCGGCTGCTGCGCCTGTGTCCGAGGATGCGGACACAGAGGCAGCGTCGGGCGAGGACGCGGACGACGAGAGCTGATCCTCCGGGGTCAGTGTCGGAATGAAGAGGGGCGGGCCCAGCTGGGCCCGCCCTTTTTTCGACCCCTGAGGCGGCCTATGTTCCGGCGTTTACGCAGCATGGATGAAGGGGGAGCATGAGGCAGCAGAGAGCGCGGCGTGCAGTGCTCGCCGCAATCGCCGTGATCGCGGCGGCGTGTACGCCGATGGCAATGCCGGGCGAGCCGGAGCCGCGGGAGCGTCCGCGTGAGGAGCGGCCGGAGCCGTCGCGTGAGGCGCCGCTCATGCTTGGCGTGTTGCTGCCGCAGAGCGGGTCGCCGTCACTGCAGCAGTACGGAGTGCTGATCCTGGAAGGCGTACAGCTGGCCGTTGATGCGCACGAAGCGCAGGGCGGCCGGCCCGTCGAGATACGCATCGAAGACACGGCGGGATCGCCGGCCGGTGCCGAACGCGCCGTGCGCTCGCTGCAGTCGGCCGGCGCGGTCGCCGCGATCGGGCCGCTGCTGCCCGAGGAGGTGAGCGGCGCGGTCGGCGGCCGTACCGATCTGCGCTTCACGATCGTCTCGCCAAGCAGCCCTGATGTGCCGCCGGGTGATAACGCATACTCGATGAACGCAGGCGACACGCGCGGTGCGGCGATGCTCGGTGAGTGGGCCGTGCACAATACGGGCGGTCCGATCGGCATCCTCCACCCGCTGGGCGGCGACGGCGAGCGGCAGGCGCTCGCGTTCTCGGATGCGGTGCAGCGTGCCGGCGGCAACATCGTGCTGCGCATGTCGTATGACGAGACGACGACGACCTTCCAGCAGCAGCTCGAACGACTCGCGGCCGCGGGCGTCCGCACGCTCTACATCCCGGCAGCGGAGCGCGAGATCCCGCAGCTCGCACCGCAGCTCTCGTATTACGGCCTGGGCGACGTGCAGGTGCTGGGCGGCGAGGCGTGGACGGGCGAGACGCTGCTGCGAACGTTGCCCGTGCGGGTGACCGAGGGCGTCATCGCAGTGACCCCGCTGGTCCGGACGGATCGCGCGGTGGCGTGGGAGGACCTCGTCGCCGCGTACGAGGCGCGGTACCGACGCTCGCTCAACCACCCGTTCCCGGGTCTCGGCTACGACGCCGCGTTGCTCGTGCTCGCCGCGATCGAGCAGGGCGCGGACGACACGAATGAGGTTGCGCGCGAAGTGGCACGCCTGCGCGGTGTACGCGGCTCGACCGGCATCATCAGCGTGCGTGACGGCGCAGTCGAGCGCGCGCCGTTCCTCGTGCGTATCGAGGGCGGCCGGCTCGTGAAGCTGCAGGATCCACCGCGATGACGATGCGCGAACGGCTGGACGAGCTCGAGTCGCTGCGCCGGCAGTCAGAACAGGGGGGCGGCGCTGCGCGCCTGGAGGCGCAGCACGCGCGGGGCAAGCTTTCGGCGCGCGAACGGCTCGACCTGCTGCTGGACGAGGGCAGCTTCGTCGAGCTTGATCGCTTCGTGACGCATCGCTCGACCGCGTTCGGGCTCGAGAAGCAGAAGTACCTGGGCGACGGGGTCGTGACCGGATGGGGCACGATCCATGGACGGCTGGTCTACGTGTTCAGCCAGGATTTCACGGTATTCGGCGGCTCCCTCTCCGAGGCGCATGCCGAGAAGATCGTGAAGATCATGGACCTGGCGCTCAAGAACGGAGCACCCGTCGTCGGACTGAATGATTCCGGCGGCGCGCGTATCCAGGAAGGCGTCGTCTCGCTCGGCGGCTATGCCGACATCTTCCTGCGCAACACGCTCGCGTCCGGCGTGGTGCCGCAGATCAGCGCGATCCTCGGCCCGTGCGCGGGTGGTGCGGTCTACTCGCCCGCGATCACCGACTTCGTCTACATGGTGCGCGGCACGAGCTACATGTTCGTGACCGGTCCGAACGTGGTGAAGACGGTCACGCACGAGGAGATCGATATGGAGGGGCTGGGCGGCGCGGACGTCCATGCCGGCGTCTCCGGCGTCGCGCATTTCGCGCACGACAGCGAGCTCGAATCACTCGAGGCGATCCGCACGCTGTTCCGCTACATCCCGCAGAACAACCGCGAGGAAGGGCCAACGCGGCCGACCGACGATCCGTCCGATCGCGCGGACGAGTCGCTGCTGTCGGTGGTGCCGGACGAGCCGACGAAGCCGTACGACATCCTCGACGTGATCCGCCCGATCGTGGACGATGGCGAGTTCTACGAGGTGCACGCGCAGTTCGCGCAGAACATTGTCGTCGGCTTCGCGCACCTGGGCGGCAGGGCCGTGGGCATCGTCGCGAACCAGCCGGCCGTGCTCGCGGGCGTGCTGGACATCAACAGCTCGGTCAAGGGCGCGCGGTTCGTCCGGTTCTGCGACGCGTTCAACATCCCGCTCGTCGTGTTCGAGGACGTGCCCGGTTTCCTGCCCGGCGTCGCACAGGAGCACGGCGGCATCATTCGCCACGGCGCCAAGCTGCTGTTCGCGTTTTCGGAAGCGACGGTGCCGCGTGTGACCGTGATCACGCGCAAGGCGTACGGCGGCGCATACGACGTCATGAACTCGAAACACATTCGCGGTGATGTGAACCTCGCATGGCCGACTGCGGAGATCGCGGTCATGGGCCCGAAGGGCGCGGTCGAGGTGCTGTTCCGGAAGGAGCTTGCTGACGCGGCAGATCCTGCGGCCGCGGCGCAGCAGCGCGAAGCGGAGTATCGCGAGCAGTTCGCCAACCCGTACGCCGCCGCGGCGCGCGGCTACATCGACGACGTGATCGATCCGCGCGAGACGCGCGCACGTCTGATCAATGCGCTGGACATGCTGCGCAACAAACGTGATACGAATCCGGCGAAGAGGCATGGCAATGTGCCGTTGTAGAGTGAGGCGGGCCGGGGCCCGGGGCCCGGGTCTTTGCGGCGGGATTCCGGAAGGCGGCAGATGAGCAGCACGGGGCGAGACATCCGCAAAGTCCTGGTCGCGAACCGTGGCGAGATCGCGGTGCGTATCATCCGCGCGTGCCGTGAGCTCGGTATCGGGTCCGTGGCCGTGTACTCGGACGCGGACCGGCTGGCGCCGCACGTGTTCGAGGCGGACGAGGCGTATGCGATCGGTGGCTCGGCGGCGAGTGAGAGCTATCTGCGGGTGGAGGTGCTGCTCGACGTGGCTCGGCGAAGCGGGTGCGATGCAGTGCATCCTGGTTACGGCTTCCTCGCGGAGCGTGCTCCATTCGCCAGCGCGGTCGAGGACGCCGGGCTGGTCTTCATCGGGCCGCCCGCGTCCGCGATCCAGGCGATGGGCGACAAGACGGAGGCGCGACGTCGCATGATCGCGGCGGGTGTGCCGGTGGTACCGGGCACTGCGGAGCCACTGGTCGACGTCGCGGCTGCAGTCACTGCTGCGGGATCGTTCGGCTATCCCGTGTTGCTCAAGGCCGCGGCTGGCGGCGGCGGCAAGGGGATGCGCGTCGTGCGCAGTGCGGCGGAGATGGAGGGCGCGTTCGAGGGTGCACAGCGCGAGGCGCGGCAGGCGTTCGGCGACGACAGCGTCTACATCGAGAAGTATCTCGAGCGACCACGCCACATCGAGATCCAGGTGCTGGCCGACGCACACGGCAAGGTACTGCACCTCGGCGAGCGCGAGTGCTCGGTGCAGCGTCGCCACCAGAAGATGATCGAGGAGGCACCCTCACCGGTCGTGGATCCGGAGCTGCGCGCGCGGATGGGCGCGGCGGCGGTCGCAGCGGCGGCGGCGGTCGGGTATCGCAACGCAGGCACGATCGAGTTCCTGTACGACGCGGGCGAGTTCTACTTCCTCGAGATGAACACGCGCATCCAGGTCGAGCATCCCGTAACGGAGCTTGCGTTCGGTGTGGACCTGGTGCAGTGGCAGCTGCGCATCGCTGCCGGGGAACCGCTCGCGTTCGAGCAGGAGGCGCTGGTCCCGCGCGGCCACGCGATCGAGTGCCGCATCACGAGCGAGGATCCGACACAGGGCTTTCTGCCTTCGACCGGCCGCATCGCCGCCATCGAGTTGCCGACCGGCCCCGGTGTGCGCTGGGATGGCGGCATCAGCGAGGGCTTCGAGGTGTCGCTGTTCTACGATCCTCTGCTCGGCAAGCTGATCGTGCATGGCGACGACCGTGCGGCCGCGATCGCGCGCATGCAGCGTGCACTGGCGGAGCTGCGTATCGTCGGCGTGGACACGAGCATCGGTTTCCACGCGCGCGTGCTGCGCGAAGCGGACTTCCGCGCGGGCGACATCGACATCCGTTACGTCGATCAGCACCCCTCGGTACTGCAATCGGAAGCGGACGATGACGACCTGCGCGCCGCGGCGGTGGCGGCCGTGCTGCTCGAGGCGGAGCGACGACGCCGGCGGGCAATCGGGCGCATCGCGGCGGATGCGGCACGCAGCCCGTGGGCGGCACCCGGCTTCGGGCATCACTGAGGGCACACGGATGGAAGATGCGATCACCGCGATAGTGGGCGACGCGCCCGTGCTCGACCGGGAGGCGCTCGAACGTGTGCAGCGGATCGGTGGTGAGCGGCTGGTGCAGCGCATGATCGGCGCATTCCTGGACCACGTGCCCGCTCGCGTAGACGCGCTCGTGGCGGCAGGCGACGGCAATGACGCGGGTCGCACGGCGCACGCGATCAAGTCGAGCGCCGGCAACCTGGGTCTCGAGCGCCTGCGTCTGCTCGCACAGGAGGTCGAGGCGCGCGCCGAGCTGGGCGACGAAAGCTGGAGTGAGCTGCGCGTGCATTTCGCGCAGGCGATGGGCGAAGCGCGCGCGGCACTGAAGCAGCAGATGGAGCGCAATTCATGAAGACGATTGCCGTCGTCGAAGACAATCCGGACAACCGCCTGCTCGTGCGGGCCATCCTCGAGGACGAGTACGAGATCGTCGAGTACAGTGCGGGTGCCGAGGCGCTGCACGGCATGCGCGCAGCGCCACCGGACCTGGTGCTGCTCGACATCTCATTGCCGGAGATGGACGGAACCGACGTGCTCGCGCTGATGAAGAGCGATGCCCGGCTGAAGTCGCTGCCCGTCGTCGCGCTGACGGCGCACGCGATGGCCGGCGACCGCGAGAAGTTCCTCGCCGCCGGGTTCGACGAGTACGTCTCGAAGCCGATCATCGACGAAACGGTGTTGATCGACGTGGTAGCCCGACTTCTCGCAGATTGAACGACGCATGGATGATCTGAAGCAGTTCTTCCGCAGTGCACTGAGCACGCGCATCGAGGCACTCGAGACCGCAGCGACCACGATGGAGGCGGATCCTGCGGGAGCGCTTTCAACGATCCGCCGGCTCGCGCATTCACTCCGTGGCTCCGGCGCGACGTATGGCTATCCACAGATCACGGAAGCCGCGACCGCGGTGGAGGAGGCCGAGCCGGAGGACGTGCCGCCGCTCGTGCGCGAGCTGCTGAAAACAATGAAGGCGGTCGTGCTGGAGCTTCGTGAGCCGAAGCCTGCGAAGGGCGAGGCAGACGCGGAAGCGTCGACAGTGGGCGCGGTCGACACGGCAGCAGGACCATCGGCGGTCGGTGAAGACAGTGCGGACGCCGAGGCGCCGACCATGGAGGAAGGCAGCGCGGACGAGCCGGCGCCGGCATGACGATCCTGCTCGTCGACGACGATCCTCTCATCCGGCTTGCCGCGGGCCACGTGCTCGGTGCGGCAGGCCACACGTTGCTCGAGGCAGAGGACGTCGCGTCGGCGATTGCGCTCGCACGCACGGCGAGCATCGACCTGATGCTGCTCGACGTCGTGCTCGCGGATGGCAATGGCAGGGACGTCGCGACGGCAGTGCGCGCGCTGCCCGGGCGCGCGAACACGCGTTTCGTGTTTCTCACCGGGCGTGCGGATGCGGAGCGTGACGCGCTGCTCTCGTTCGGGGCTGCCGGCGTGATTGCCAAGCCGTTCGACCTGACACGGCTGGCCGGGGAAGTGGAGCGGCTCGCGCAGTCATGACCGAACGCGTCACGATCGAGTCGATCGCGGCCGGCGGCGCCGGCGTCGCGCGCCTGCGCGACGGTCGCGTCGCGTTCGTTGCGCGCACGGCGCCGGGCGATGTCGTGGACGTGCAGGTGGTCGAACAGAAGCGTCGCTACGTGCGGGCCGAGCCCCTGCGCGTGATCGATGCCTCGGCCCAGCGCAGAGAGGCGCCGTGCCCGCACTACGCACGCTGCGGCGGCTGCACCATCGAGCACATGCAGTACGCGGCGCAGCTCGAGGCGAAGCGCACGATCGTGCGTGATGCGCTTCGTCGCATTGGCGGCGTGGACGTGGACGTGCCGTCGGTCGAGCCATCGCCCGCGGAGCTCCGCTACCGGAATCGTGTGAGCTTTGCCCTGCGGCGCATCGGCGCGTACCGCGTGGTCGCGGGCTTCCACGACCGCCTGCGCGCGGACCGTGTGCTCGACATGGACGGTGCGTGCCTGCTGCCGGAACCTGCCGTGGCCGCGGGATGGAATGCGCTGCGCGCAGGATGGGGACGCAATGCGTCGCGGCTGCCGTCGGGTGACCGGCTGCGGCTGACGCTGCGTGGCACCGCGGCGGGTGAGCTGACGCTGCTCGTCGAGGGCGGCTACGGCGCGGGCAATGCCGCCGAACTGCTCGACGACGTGCCGGCTCTGCGCTCGGTGTGGCAGCGGAGGCTGCCGGATGAGCCGGCACTGCTGCTCGCCGGCGCGGACCACGTCGAGGAGGACTGGCACGGGGAGCACGTACTGCTCGGCGGTGCCGTGTTCCTGCAGGTGAACCGCGCCACTGCGCGTGCGCTCGAAGCGCACGTGCTCGAGCGGGTCGCACCGCGCAGCGGAATGCGGGTGGTGGATGCGTACTGCGGCGTCGCATTGCATGCGCGGCGCTGTGCACGTGCGGGAGCCGAGGTCGCGGGTATCGAACTCGACCCGCATGCCACAGCCGATGCGCGGCGTGCACTCCCGGATGCGCGCATCGTCCAGGCTCGCGTGGAGGATGCGCTGCCGGAGCTGCTGCCCGCGGACGTGGTGATCGTGAATCCGCCGCGTGCGGGCCTTGCCGTCGAAGCTGCCGCGGCACTTACCGCGCGGCCGCCGGAGCGCCTGGTGTACGTGAGCTGTGATCCGGCTACACTCGCCCGCGACGCGCAGCGAATGGCGCCTGCGCTCCGGCTGGGCGGTGTGCAATGCTTTGACATGTTCCCGCAGACCACACACGTGGAGACTGTGGCGGAGTTCGAATGCGTTACTACGTGACGATCGGTGAGCGGACCTTCGAGGTCACGCTCGATGAGCAGGGCGTCGAAGTGGATGGCGTGCGCGCGGCAGCGGACCTGCGCGCCGTGCCCGGCACCCCGATGCATCACCTGCTGCTCGACGGTGCGTCGCATCTGCTGCATGCGGAGAACGGTGGGGCAGGCGAGTGGCTGCTCTACGCGCACGGTGCACGCTACGAGGCGCAGGTCATGGACGAGCGTACGCGCACGATCCGCGCGCTCACGGCGGCGGCCGCGGGCCCGGGCGGGCCCAGGCCCGTGCGCGCACCGATGCCGGGCCTCGTCGTGCGCCTGCTCGTCGAGCCGGGGCAGCACGTCGAGGCGGGACAGGGTGTGGCGATCGTGGAAGCGATGAAAATGGAGAACGAGCTGAAGGCGGCGGCTGCAGGCGTCGTCGCACGCGTCGCGGTGACGGCCGGCCAGCCGGTGGAGAAGGGCGCGATCATGATCGAGTTCGAGGCGGAGGCGGCGTGAGCGAGCGGCGTCACGTGCGTTCCGGTGGCGAGCCGATCGCGCCGCTGTACGGTCCGGACGACCTGGAACTGGAGCCCGATCTCGACCTGGCGCGACCGGGCGCGTTCCCGTTCACGCGCGGCGTCTACGAATCGATGTATCGCGGGCGCCTGTGGACCATGCGCCAGTACGCAGGGTTCGGCACGGCAGCGGAGACGAACCGGCGCTATCACTACCTGCTCGACCATGGCCAGACGGGGCTCTCCGTCGCATTCGACCTGCCGACGCAGATGGGCTACGACAGCGACCATGCCATGGCGCAGGGCGAGGTTGGTCGCGTTGGTGTCGCGATCGCGAGCCTGGACGACATGCGCACGCTTTTCGACGGCATCCCGCTCGAGCAGGTGTCCGTGTCGATGACGATCAACGCGACGGCCGCGATCCTGCTCGCGTTCTACGTCGCACTCGCTGACGAGCGTGGCGTGCCCCGGTCCGCGCTCGCCGGCACCGTTCAGAACGACATCCTCAAGGAATACATCGCGCGGGGTACGTACATCTATCCGGTCGAGCCGAGCCTGCGCCTGGTCACGGACATCTTCGACTTCTGTGCGCATGACGTGCCGCGCTGGAACACGATCTCGATCAGCGGCTATCACATCCGGGAGGCGGGCTCGACCGCGGCGCAGGAGATCGCGTTCACGTTCGCGAACGCGCTCGAGTACGTGGAGCGCGCGCTCGAGCGGGGCCTGCCACTCGAGCGCTTCGCACCCCGGCTCTCCTTCTTCTTCGCATCGCACAACAACCTCTTCGAGGAAGTGGCGAAGTTCCGCGCGGCGCGGCGCCTGTGGGCGCGCCTCATGCGCGAGCGTTACGACGCGAGCGACGAGTCCGCGCGGTTGCGCTTCCACACGCAGACGGGCGGCGTCACGCTGACCGCGCAGCAGCCCCTCAACAACGTGGTGCGCGTAACCGTGCAGGCGCTGGCTGCCGTCCTGGGCGGCACGCAGTCGCTGCACACGAACGCGTACGACGAAGCGCTCGCGCTGCCCACCGAGGAGTCGGTCCGCCTCGCGCTGCGCACCCAGCAGGTGCTTGCGGCCGAGTCCGGTGTCGCGGACACGGCGGACCCGCTGGGCGGCAGCTACTACGTCGAGTCGCTGACGAATGCGCTCGAGGGCGAGGCCCGCGCGTACCTGGACCGGGTGGCGGAGCTGGGCGGTGCGGCGCAGGCGATCGCCTTCTTCCAGGAGGAGATCCATCGCGCGGCATACCAGCACCAGCTCGATGTCGAGCGGGGTGACCGGCAGGTCGTGGGCGTGAACACGCTGCAGGTCGATGAGCCGCCCCCCGGGATCCCGCGGCCGGATTACTCCGCGCTGGAGGCCGGCCAGCGCGAGCGCCTGGCAGCACTGCGCCGTCGCCGCGACGGCGAGCGGGTACGCGCAACGCTCGCAGCGCTGCGACACGCAGCCGCCGGATCGGACAACCTGATCCCACTGATGATCGACGCGGTGAAGGCGGACGTCACTCTGGGCGAGATCAGCGACGCACTCCGCGAGCAATGGGGGGTATGGCGCGGAGTAGCGTCGGGAAGCATTGCCGGCTAACTTCTGCCGGCTCTTGTCCAGAATCACGTAGATACCATGCCGACATACGAATACCGCTGTGCCAACGGTCATGCCTTCGAGCTGTTCCAGCGCATGAGTGAGGCCCCGGTCGATGCGTGCCCGCAGTGCGGCGCGCCGGCCGAGCGGCTGCTTTCACCGGGTGCCGGGCTGTTGTTCAAGGGGTCCGGCTTCTACATCACGGATTACCGCAGCGACTCCTACAAGAAGGCCGCCGAGAAGGACACCGGCGGCAGCACGAAGAGCGACAGCGCCGCCAAGGCCGACAGTGGCTCCAAAGGCAGCTCGTCCGGTTCCGGCAGTGGATCGAAGAGCAGCTCGTCGGGCTCGGGCAGCAGCGCTGCAGGGTCGGGCTGATGCCGGTGGAAGCGCTGCGCGCGCAGCTCGCCCGGGTTGCGGGTGAGCTCGCCGGCACCGACGACGTACCCGTACAGCTCGACCGGCCCCGCAATCCGGAGCACGGCGACATCGCATCGAACCTCGCGATGCTGCTGGCGAAGCGTGTCGGTCAGTCGCCGCGCGCCCTGGCCGAGCAGATCATCGAGCGCCTGGACCTCCGGGCCGCCGGCGTCAGAAGCGCGGACGTGGCAGGGCCGGGCTTCATCAACTTCCGCCTCGCACAGTCCAGTCTGAGCGCGAAGCTGGTGGAGATCGTGGACGCGGACGAGGCATATGGTCGCAGCACCTCGGGCGACAACCGCCGCGTCCAGGTCGAGTTCGTCTACGCCAATCCCACGAGCCCGCTGCATGTTGCGCACTGTCGTGGCGCCGCGATCGGCGACGGCATCGCCTCGCTGCTCGACTGGACCGGCTGGAACGTGACGCGCGAGTTCTACGTGAACGACGCCGGCGTGCAGATCGACCGGCTCGCGGAGTCCATCGAGGCGCGCTGGCTCACGCTGAACGGTGAGGCGACGCCGATCCCGGACAACGGCTATCACGGCGAGTACGTGATCGAGCTGGCGCAGCACCTCGAGCGCGAGCGCGGCGACGAGCTGCGCGCAATGGAGCGCGCGGCGCGCCTGAAGGTCATGCGTGACTTCGGCGTGCGCGTGATGGGCGAGGAGCACGACCGCGATCTGCGCGAATTCGGCGTCGTGTTCGACACGTACTACCGCGAGTCGTCGCTGTACGAAGAGGACCGGCTGAGCGAGACGCTGGACGACCTCGCGCAACACGGGCTCAGCTACGAACAGGACGGCGCCGTCTGGATGCGCACGACTGCCTTCGGCGACGACAAGGACCGCGTGCTCGTGAAGAGTGACGGGACCTTCACGTACTTCCTGCCGGACCTCGCCTACCACCGCGAGAAGGCGAAGCGCTTCGACTACGTCATCGACATCTGGGGCGCCGACCACCACGGCTACGTGCCGCGCATGAAGGGAGCGCTCAGCGCGCTCGGCCATCCGGATCTTCTGGACGTCGAGATCGTGCAGATGGTGCGCCTCGTGCGCGGCGGCGAAGAAGTCAAGCTGAGCAAGCGTGCCGGCAACATCGTCACGCTGCGTGATCTGTTCACCGAGACGGGCGTGGACGTTGCACGCTACTTCTTCCTGATGCGGCGCGTCGATGCGCAGATGCTGTTCGACCTGGATCTAGCGCTCGACCAGTCGGAGAAGAACCCGGTCTACAAGGTGCAGTACGCGCACGCGCGCATGATGAGCATTTTCCGCAAGGCGGGCGTGGCGGCGGACTCGCTCGACATGAACGCCGCGGCGCTCGACCGGCTGACGGACACCACCGAGCAGGAGCTCATCAAGCAGCTCGCAGAGTTCCCGTCCGTGGTGCAGCGGGCTGCGGATGCGCACGCGCCCCACGTGCTGTGCGATTATCTCGAGGCGACGGCCTCGCTCGTGAATTCGTGGTACCACGCGGGCAACCCCAGTCGCAACCCGGAGCTCGCGGTGCTGACGAGTGATGCGGAGCTGCGCAATGCGCGTCTCGTGCTGACGCGCGCAGTGCGCACCGTGCTCCGCAACGGGTTGCACATTCTTGGTCTCAACGCCCCCGACCGCATGGATCGGGAGGAGAGCGCGGCATGAGCGTCCTGGTGGTCGGCAGCATTGCACTCGACACGATCGAAACGCCGTTCGGCATGGCGAACGACACGGTGGGTGGCTCGGGCACGTTCTTCAGTGCCGCGGCATCACTGTTCGGCGAGGTGCAGCTGGTCGGTGTGGTCGGTGACGACTATCCGCTCGAACAGCTCCGCTTTCTCGAGCAGCGTGGCGTCGACCTCGCGGGCGTGGAGCAGCAGCCGGGAGAAAGCTTCCGCTGGTCGGGCGTCTACAGCTATGACCTGAACAGCCGCGAGACGCGCGAGACGCGACTCGGCGTGTTCGCGGACTTCCAGCCGAAGCTGCCGGAGCGTTTCCGTAATTCGGAATGGGTCTTCCTGGGCAACATCGATCCCGAGCTGCAGCTCGACGTGCTGCGGCAGGTGCATGCGCCGCGCCTCGTCGCATGCGACACCATGAACTTCTGGATCTCGGGCAAGCGCGACGCTCTGCTCGAGCTGCTCGGCCGCGTCAACCTGCTAATGGTCAACGACAGCGAGGCACGCGAGCTGTCTGGCGATCACAACCTGCTGCGCGCCGCGCGCTGGATCCAGCGACATGGCCCGGAGATGGTGATCGTCAAGAAAGGTGAGCATGGCGCCATGCTGTTCACGAAGGACCTGATCTTCAATGCGCCAGGCTTCCCGCTCGAGGACGTCTACGATCCCACCGGTGCGGGCGACGCCTTTGCGGGTGGTTTCGTCGGCTACCTCGCGCGCTGCGGCGGCATGGACAGCGAGAACCTGCGTCGCGCGATGATCTACGGTTCCGCTCTCGGCTCCTTCTCGGTGGAGCGCATGGGGGTCGAGCGGCTGATCAGTCTACGGGGGCAGGAAGTGAACGATCGCGTTCGGGCATTCCACGGCATGACCACGTTCGAGCACACCGTCGCCGCGCTGAGCAATGTCTGAGGGCCGCGGTCTGAGCTACCGCGACGCGGGCGTGGACCGCGACGTCGCGCAGGACGCGAAGACCCGCATCCTCGATCTCGTTCGCCGCACCGCGACCGACGGCGTCGTCGCGAATCCGGGCGGCTTCGGCGGGCTTTTCCGCGTGCCCGCCGGGATGCGATCACCGCTGCTCGTATCCAGTGCGGACGGCGTCGGCACCAAGCTCAAGGTCGCGATGATGGCGAACCGGCACGACACGGTCGGCGCCGACCTCGTCAACCACTGCGTGAACGACATCCTCGTCGAAGGCGCGCGTCCGTTGTTCTTTCTCGATTATATCGGGATGGGCCGTCTCGAGGCCGGCACGGTCGAGCAGGTCGTGACCGGCCTGGCGCATGCATGCCGCGCGAACGACTGTGCGCTGCTCGGCGGGGAGACGGCGGAGATGCCCGACTTCTACGCGCCGGGCGAGTACGACCTGGCCGGTTTCATCGTGGGCGTGGTGGAGGAAGAGGGCAGGCCGGGCAAGGCGCGCGTCCAGGAGGGCGACGCGCTCATCGGCATCGCATCGGGCGGGTTCCACACGAACGGCTACTCGCTGCTGCGCGCATTGCTGTTCGACCGGCTGGGCCTCGGGATCGACGACGCATTCCCCGGATCGACGCAGTCCACGGCCGACGTCCTGCTGCAGCCGCACCGCGCGTATGCGCGCTCACTGCGCCCACTGCTCGACGACGGCGTGATTCATGCCCTCGCGCACATCACGGGCGGCGGTATCCCCGGTAACCTGGATCGCGTGGTGCCGGAGGGGCTGCAGGCGCGCGTCGAGCGCGCGAGCTGGACGCCGCCCGCGGAGTTCCGCGCCGTGCAGGAGCATGGCGGCATCTCGGACAGCGAGATGTTCCAGACGCTGAACATGGGAGTCGGCATGATCGCAGTGGTTGGCGCCGCGGATGCCGATCGCGTGGTCGAGCGGCTGCAGTCTTCGGGTGAGGAGGCATGGCGGCTGGGGTCGATCGCGCGCGGCGCCGCTCCCGTCGAGCTGGTGGAGGCCTGATGGCTGACGTGTCGGTGGTTCGCTGGACCCTGCTTGATCGTGCGACGCCGCGCCTGGTCCGCGCCATGTGCGGCGCAGTGTGCGTTGCAGCGTCCGCGCTCGTGGCTGCGGCATCCAGCGCGCATGCGCAGAGCATGATGACGCTCTGTGAGCGCGATGTCCCGGCCGCCGAGGTGGACTTCTGCAACATCATCGGCCAGGCGATCGAGATCACGCAGGCGCGCGCTGGCATCATCGCGATCGGCGGCAATCCGACGCTCGGCACGTCGAGCACGCTCGGCATGCGCATCGGCAGCTTCCCGCGCATCGCGCTCACGCCGCGATTGAACGTCGGGAAGCTGCGGCTGCCTGCCGCGGCCGCGCGCAATGGCGCCGAAGTCGATGCCTGGGTCCCGGTCGTCGCTGTGGACGGCGCTGTCGGCATCTATCAGGGGCTGTCGCTGCTGCCGACGGTTGGCGGTTTCGGCTCGATCGACGGGCTCGTCAGCCTCGGCCGCGTGCTGCTGCCGGGCGACGACGGTTTCGACAGCGGTCTGACCACGTGGGCTGTCGGTGCGCAGGTCGGCATCCTGCGCGAGTCGTTCACGGTGCCCGGCATCACCATCACCGGTATGTACCGCAGCATGGGCGACGTCGTGTTCGGCGATCCGGACGTCACCGACACCGAAGGCCACTTCGCACTGGACGGGCTGAGCGCGTGGAGCGCGCGCGGTACGATCGGCAAGCGGTTCCTGTTGTTCTCTGCGACCGCAGGTGTAGGCTACGACTGGTACTCGAGCGACGCGCTGCTGCGTTACGTCACGGACGATCCTGCGACGGACGGCACACGCACGATCAGCGACGGCGACTACAGCTCGAACCGGCTGACTGCGTTCGGCAACCTGGCCTTCACGGTCGTTATCGTGAGCCTGGTCGGCGAGGTTGGCTGGCAGCAGGGCGCGGACGCCTTCAGCGGCCCGGGTGCAACGGACCTCCTCGAGAAGGGCGGCTGGTACGGCAGCCTTGGGCTCCGTCTCACGTTCTGACGCTGCGGCAGACGCGGCGTGGATGCAGCGCGCGCTCGCGCTTGCCGAGCGCGGCTGGGCGCGTGCGCGCCCGAATCCGATGGTTGGTGCGGTTGTCGTGCGCGACGGCGTCGTTGTCGGTGAGGGCTGGCATGCGGAGTATGGCGGCCCGCATGGCGAGGCCGCAGCACTCGACGCTGCGGGCGAACGGGCACGCGGTGCCACGCTCTACGTCACGCTCGAGCCGTGCAACCATCACGGGCGTACGCCGCCGTGTACGGACGCAGTGCTGCGTTCCGGTGTCGCGCGCGTCGTGATCGCGGCACACGACACGAACCCGGTGGCGCGCGGCGGCATCGAGCGGTTGCGTGCCGCGGGGATCGAAGTCGAGAGTGGTGTGGAAGAAGATGCAGCGCGCGCGCTGAATGCAGCCTTCTTCCACTACCACGAGCGACAGACCACGTTCACCGTTCTCAAGCTCGCGCTCTCGCTGGACGGACGACTGAGCGCGCAGCCGGGGGAGCGGACCGCGATCACCGGCCCGGCTGCGAATGCAGCGGTGCAGACGCTGCGCGCAGGGTTCGACGCAATCCTGGTCGGTGCGGGCACCGTGCGCGCCGACGACCCGTTGCTCACCGCGCGCGGCACGCCGCAGCCGCGCACGCAGCCGCTGCGCGTGATCGTGGACTCGCGGGCAGGTCTCGCGACGACGAGCCGGCTGGTCCGGACGGCCCGCGAGGTGCCAGTGGTCGTCTTCTGCACGGCCGAGGCGCCCGAGGAGGCAGTCACGGGGCTGGAAGACGCCGGCGTACGGGTGCGGCGTGTCGCATCACGCGACGGACGGGTCGATCTGCGGGCCGTGCTGGACGCGCTGTACGAAGACGGCGTGCACGCGCTCCTGTGTGAGGGCGGCGGTGAGGTCGCGGCAGAACTGCTGGCGCTGGGACTCCTCGAGCGCCTCCAGCTGTTCCTGGCGCCGCGCTTCCTGGGCGCGGCGGGCACTCCGGCGTTCCCGCTCGATGCGCCGCAGCCTGACGAATGGCGACTGGTCCGCCAGCGGGCGCACGGCGACGATGTGGAACTGGTGTACGACCGGTTGAAAGGCTGACGTGTTCACGGGCATCGTAGAGGAGGTCGGCGCAGTCGAGCGTATCTCGCCGGTCGCGAACGGGAGCGCGGTGCGGATCACCGCGCAGCGCGTTCTCGAGAACGTGCGGGATGGCGACTCGATCGCCGTGAACGGTGTCTGCCTCACGGTCGTTCGTCACGACGGATGCGGCTTCGACGTCGAGGCGATCGGGACGACGCTCTCACGCACGACGATCGGCGAGCTTGCGGCAGGCGACGAAGTCAACCTGGAGCGCGCGCTGGCGCTGGGCGACCGGCTGGGCGGCCATCTCGTGCAGGGCCATGTGGACGGGGTCGGCACCGTGCGCCGCATCCAGCGCGACGGCGAGCACGTGCTGCTCGACGTGGCATTGCCGCCGGAGGTCGCGGCGGTCACGGTGCTGCACGGTTCGATCGCGATCAGTGGCGTCAGCCTTACGGTGAATGGGCTGCCGGCGCACGGCGTAGCACAGGTCGCACTGATTCCATACACCTGGGAGCACACGAACCTGCGGCACCTGCAGGAAGGCGACCGGGTAAACCTCGAAGGTGACATGATCGGCAAGTTCGTTGCGCACCTGATCGAACGACGGGGCGCAGCACAGCCGGGAGAGATAGCAGAATGAAGCTTGGACGCGTCGAGGACGCGATCCGGGATATTCGTGAGGGCCGCATCGTCATCGTGGCGGACGACGAGGACCGCGAGAACGAGGGCGACCTCGTCGCGGCTGCGTCGACGATCACGCCCGAGGCGATCAACTTCATGGCGACGCACGGGCGCGGCCTGATCTGCTGTGCGATCACCGGTGATCGGGCGGACGCGCTCGGGCTGCCGCCCATGACGGATCACAACCAGGACTACATGGGCACGGCATTCACCGTTTCGGTGGATGCCGCGGCGCGTTTCGGCGTTACGACCGGAATCAGCGCGTTCGACCGGGCGAAGACGATCCAGCTGCTGGTCGACCCGGCAACGCGCCCGAGCGACCTGCGCCGACCGGGCCATGTGTTCCCCCTGCGGGCGGTCCCTGGCGGAGTGCTGCGTCGCGTCGGCCAGACGGAGGCGTCCGTCGACCTCGCCCGTCTCGCGGGACTGCCGCCGGCCGGCGTCATCTGTGAGATCCTGAACGAGGACGGCACGATGGCGCGGCGCGAGGCACTCGATGCGTTCGCGCAGGAGCATGAGCTGACATTCATCACGGTCGCACAGATCGTGGCGTACCGGCTGCAACACGAGCGACTGGTCAGGCGCATCGCGGAAGCATCGCTGCCCACACCGTACGGCGATTTCCGCGTGATTGCCTACGAGAACCAGGTGGACCGCCGCGAGCACGTTGCGCTCGTGAAGGGTGACATTGCGGGCGGGAAGAACGTGCTGGTGCGCATGCACTCGGAGTGCCTGACCGGCGACGTCTTCCACTCGATGCGCTGCGACTGCGGCGAGCAGCTGCATGCATCGATGCGACGCATCGACGAGCATGGTGAGGGCGCGATCGTGTACCTGCGCCAGGAGGGGCGCGGTATCGGACTGGCCAACAAGATCCGCGCGTACTCGCTGCAGGACGAGGGGCAGGACACGGTGCAGGCGAACGAGTCGCTCGGCTTCAAGCCGGACCTGCGCGATTACGGCATCGGTGCGCAGATCCTGCTCGACCTGGGGCTCCGCTCGATCCGCCTGCTGACGAACAACCCGCGCAAGATCGTTGGCCTGGAGGGCTACGGCCTGCGCATCACGGGGCGCGAGCCGATCTACGTGCAGCCGGGTGAACACAACATCGCTTACCTGCGCACGAAGCTCGACAAGCTCGGCCACCTTCCGCCGGACACCGCACCCCAGGAACACGTGCCGTCTCCGGTCGAGGAGCAGATTTGACGCGGATCGCTGGAAGGATGCACGGCAAGGGGCGTCGTTTCGCCATCGCGGTGAGCCGGTTCAATGAGCTGGTCACGGAGCGGCTGCTCGCGGGCGCCGAGGCGTGTCTCGCGCAGCACGACGTCGCAGCGGACGACATCGTCGTATACAGCGTGCCGGGTGCATGGGAACTGCCGCTGGTGGTGGACCGCATCCTGCGCGCGGGTGGGTACGATGGGGTGATCGCGCTGGGCTGCGTGATCCGCGGCGAGACACCGCACTTCGACTACGTCGCGGGCGGTGCCACGAACGGGCTGCTGCGGGCTGCGCTCGACCATGGTGTGCCGGTCGCCTTCGGCGTGCTGACCACCGAGGACACGGCGCAGGCGATGGCGCGGGCCGGCGGCAAGGCCGGCAACAAGGGGTGGGACGCGGCACTGACGGTGCTCGAGATGGCCGACCTGTATGCGCGGATCGGGGGTTCGGATGCATGAGCGACGTGGTGCGCGCTCCTGGGCGCTGCAGGTGCTCTACGCGTGGGAGTCGCGCGGCCGTGCGAGCGTGCGCGAGGTGCTCAACGAGTTCTACGAGAGTCGCAGCGTGGCGGCTGCCAAGCGACCGTACCTGCGCCAGCTGGTCGGCCTGCTCGATGAGCACCTGCCGGAGATCGATCGCGCGCTGGATGGTGCACTGACGAACTGGCGGCTCGAGCGACTGTCGGTGATCGACCGCAACATCCTGCGTATCGGCGCTGCCGAACTGATGCTGCAGGGGGACGTACCGCCGCGGGTCGCGATCAGCGAGGCGCTGGTGCTGGCGGAGAAGTACGGCAGCGAGGAGAGCGTCCGCTTCGTCAACGGCGTGCTGGACGCGTTGCGACGCGAGCAGCGAGGGGCAGGTACGGGCGGAGGAGTCCGGCACTGAGACTGCTCGTCGTGAACTGGCAGGACCGGCTGAATCCGCACGCAGGCGGTGCGGAGATCCACCTGCACGAGGTGTTCGGCCGGCTGGCCCGGCGCGGTCACCAAGTGAGCCTGCTCGTCTCCGGCTGGCCCGGGGCGGTCGACCGCGAGACGGTCGACGGGATGGACGTGCACCGGGTGGGCGGCCGGCATACATTTCCGTTGATGGTCCGCGGCCACTACCGCCGCGAGCTGTCGCAGCAGGGTCACGACCTGGTGATCGAGGACCTCAACAAGGTCCCGGTTTTCGCGCCCGTCTGGGCCCAGGCACCGGTGGTGCTGCTCGTGCATCACCTCTTTGGCAGTACCGCATTCCAGGAGGCGTCCCTGCCGTTTGCCGCCGCGACCTGGCTGCTGGAGCGGCCACTGCCCCTGTTCTACCGCCACCTGCCGGTCGAGGCGGTCTCCGAGAGCACTGCCGAGGACCTGGTACGCCGTGGCTTCCGGCGCGATCACATTGCGGTGATCCCGAACGGGGTGGACGTGGACGCGCTCAGCCCCGATCCTGCCGAAAACCGTTATGATGAACCCACGCTTCTCTATCTCGGTCGACTGAAGCGCTACAAGCGGCTAGACCTGATCGTGCGGGCCGTGGCGCTGCTGCGCGACCGTGGCGTCGCGGCGCGACTGCTGATTGCCGGGCGCGGCGACGCGGCGCCCGCACTGATGCGGCTGCGTGAGGAGTTGCACCTCGAGGACCGGGTCGAGATGCTCGGCTTCGTGGATGAAGCGAAGAAGCTCGAGCTGTTCCGGAATGCGTGGGTGCACGTGCTGACCTCACCCAAGGAGGGGTGGGGTATAAGCAACCTGGAGGCGGCGGCGTGCGGGACGCCGACCGTCGCGAGCGACTCACCCGGCCTGCGCGATTCCGTGGTGGACGGCGAGACCGGCTACCTCGTGCCGCATGGCGACGTGGCTGCGCTCGCTGACCGGCTCGCACTGGTGCTCGGCGACGACGCGCTGCGTGCCCGACTGGGCGCGGGCGCACGGCGGTTTGCACTACGCCACACCTGGGAGCGTGCGGCGGACGAAACCGAACGGCACCTGGGAGAGGTGCTGGGAAGGATCTGAGGTCGGGGCCTCCGGGCCCGCAGGGTATTCGGGAACGGCCGCCGAGGGCGGCATCGAGTGCGTCGCAGGGAGCGGCGCCGGACATCTGCAGCGAAGGAGGGCTCATGGACGTTCGTATCTCTGCCCGACACTGCACGATCACCGAGACCACCCGTGAACTCGCGCGCAAGCGCATGCAGCGGATGACCCGCTTCGAGCCGCGTGCAGCGGCGGCGGAGATCCTGTTCAGCGAAGTGAATGCATTCAAGCAGGCGGAGATCCGCCTGAGCGTGCCGGGCAGTGCACCGATGCATGCGCGCGGTGAAGGTGACACGTTCCGCAGTGCGCTCGACCGTGCGGCCGAGCGACTCGAGCGCCAGGTGCGCCGACATCGCACGCGCAGCACGGACCGGCGCGCCGCACCTGCATCACAGGCGATGGCTCGCTGACATGAGCCAGGCGCCGGCGCCGACCGTCACGGTCTCAGACCTCCTGCGCATCAAGGCGCAGTATCTCCAGCTCGAGCTGCTGACGAAAGCGGCCGACCTGGAACGACCGATCGCATCCTCGACCGTGTCGAGCCCCGGGCTCGCACTGACGGGCTTCAGCGAGCGGTTTCCGCGCGGTCGCCTGCAGGTGCTCGGCGAGACGGAAGTCCGGTACCTGCGCTCTGTCGATGATGAAACGCGGCGGGAAGCCGTCGAGCGGCTGTTGCACCTGGCGATTCCCGCCGTGATCGTCACCAAGAACCAGCAGGTGCCGGGCATCCTGATCGAGCTTGCGGATGCGGCGCGCGTACCGGTGCTGCGCTCCAAGCTCAAGACGGGCGAGTTCTATCGGCGGCTGCAGCCCTGGCTCGACGACGCATTCGCCCCGGCAACGACGATGCACGGCTCGATGGCCGACGTCTACGGCGTCGGGCTTCTGTTCGTCGGTCGCAGCGGCATCGGCAAGAGCGAGTGCGTGCTCGACCTGGTCGAGCGCGGGCATCGCCTGGTTGCGGACGACATCGTACACGTAACGAAACGCGGCAATGACGTACTGATCGGTCGGGGGCTGGACTTCCATGACCATCACATGGAGATCCGCGGCATCGGACTGATCGACATTCGCCGACTGTTCGGCATTCGTGCGATCCGCCAGCAGAAACGCATCGAGCTCGTGGTCAAGCTGGCGGACTGGGATCGTACGGAGTCGTACGAGCGTACGGGCCTGGACGGCACGACGACGGAGATCCTCGGCGTGTCGCTTCCCACCGTGACGGTCCCGCTGAACGCCGGCAAGAACATCACGGTGATCTCGGAAGTCGTCGCGATGAACCTGCTGCTGCGTTACTCGGGGCACGACACGGCGCAGGAGTTCAACGAACGGCTGATCGAACGCATGCAGCGGCGCGAAGCGCGGCGGCCCGATGAGGCGATGGCGAGCGTGCGCGAGTACCTGGAGCAGGACTATGAATGAGGTCAGGGCGGTGCAGGGCATCGTCATCGCGCACGGTTCACTCGCCGACGGGATGCTCGACGCCGTGCGTCGCATCACTGGCACGGAAGGCGGACTGCGCGCGATCAGCAACACCGGCCTCGGCCCGGACACGCTCGCCGAGAGAGTGCGCTCGTACCTGGAAGACGGGCCCGCCATCCTGTTCACGGATCTGAAGAGCGGGAGCTGCGGCATGGTCGCACACCGATTGCTGCGCGACCGCAATGACCTGCACGTCATGGCGGGCTTCAACCTTGCCATGCTGCTCGCGTTCGTGATGCAGCGCACCCAGCCCGTCGAACAACTTCTGCCGCTCCTGCTCGAGAAGGGACGCGCCGCCATCGGCTGCAGCCCGGAACTCGTATCGCACGATGCCGATCGTACTGCTGCGCATTGACGAGCGGTTGATCCACGGTCAGGTCGTCGTCGGCTGGGGCGCGACGCTGCACCCCGACCGCATCATCGTCGTGGACGACGAGATCGCGGCGTCTTCCTGGGAGCAGGAACTCTACGGGCTGGGTCTGCCCGAGGAGATTCGAGTCGAATTCCATACGGTCGCGGACGCGCGCGAGCGTGTCCCGGAATGGCAGGATGACCCTGCGCGGACCATGGTGCTGACGCGCACGGTCGAGGGGATGAGCCTGCTCGCGGAGAACGGCGTACTGCAGGGCACGGAAGTGAACATTGGCGGACTGCACCACGCGCCCGGCAGACGACGCGTGCTGCCATACGTATTCCTGAGCGACACGGAGCGCGCCGCGCTCAGGGCCCTCGCGGACGACGGCGTCGAAGTCAGCGCACGCGACGTCCCGGGCGCGCGGCGTGTGGATCTGCAGCATCTGCTGGGGCACGTCGGCGAATGATCTGGCTGCAGATCGCATTGCTGGCGGGCATCATCGGCCTGGATTCCACGGCGTTCCCGCAGGTAATGATCTCGCGGCCGATCGTTGCGGGTGCGCTGACGGGCCTGCTGTTCGGCAGGCCGACCGAGGGTCTCCTGCTCGGTGCGCTGCTCGAGGTCTTCCACCTTGCGACACTGCCCATCGGGGCCGCACGCTACCCGGAGGCCGGCACCGCGAACGTGAGTGGTGTGGCGGCCTACCTGTTCGTGACGCCGGCCTTCGACGTACCTGCGCTCTTTCTGGCCGGCGTGTTCGCGCTCGCATGGGAGCGGATTGCCGGCGGTTCCGTCGTGGTGCTGCGGCGCGCCAACGAACGGCTGATCGTTGAGGCGCACACGGGTGCGGAACCGGCCCGACTGATCGAACGCAGGCACCTGCTCGCGCTCGTGCTCGACTTCGGGCGTGGCGCGATCGTCACTGTGGTCGGCGCGCTCGCGGGCGCTGCGCTGCTCCTTGCGTTTACGCCGTTCTGGGCGCTGCCGGAGGCCGTGGTGCGCAGCGCGATCGCCGTTGCGGCGACGACGCTTCTCGCTGCTGCGCTCTCGGTATTCGGAGGCTGGCGGGAACGCAGGCGAATCTTCCTGTTCGGCCTGTTGTGCGGGACTCTCCTCTCCCTGGTCGCATGAGCGAGTCCACGTCTTCCGCGCGGAGATCGATGCTGTTGCGCTCGTTCTCGGTGCAGGCGACCTGGAACTACCGCACACTGATGGGCGCGGGCTTCGCCTACGTCATGCTGCCGGTGCTGCGTGAGCTGTACGGCAGGGACAGTGAGCGACTGCGCGACGCGGTCGCACGACACAGCACTGTGTTCAATTGCCACCCGTACCTGGTCGGCATCGCGGCTGGTGCAGTGGCGCGACTGGAAGCGGACGGCGCGGATCCACGGCTGATCGATCGTTTCAAGGCGGCGGTGCGCGGCTCGCTCGGCTCGCTCGGCGATCAGCTGATCTGGGCAGGCTGGCGGCCGGTGTGTGCGCTGCTCGCACTGCTGCTGCTGCTGGTCGGGCTGCCATGGTGGGTGGTGTGCGGCGCGTTCCTCGTCGCGTACAATGCGGGCCACCTGGCGGCGCGCGTCTATGCGTTCCAGCTCGGCTGGACGTACAGTAAGGGCGTGGCCGAGAAGCTCCGGCAGCCGTGGGTGTCGGAAGTGCAGCGACGCGTGGCAACGACGGGGGCGTTCCTGGTCGGCGTGCTACTGCCTCTCACCGCGTTCGGCCCCACGCTCGCGCTGCCGCATCCGCTGATCGCGGCGGCCGTCGCAGTCGCAGGGCTGCTGCTCGGTCTCCGCTTCGGCAGCGCGATACGAACACCCGTCATACTCGTGCTCGTCGGATTCGTGCTCATTGGATTCTTCACGAGGTCGCAATGACGCAGTCCGCCAACGGACTGGAACGGTCGGTACGCATCGGCAACAAGCTCGGCCTCCACGCCCGGCCGGCGGCCGAGTTCGTGAAGACGGCGAGCCGCTTCGATGCGGACGTGTTCGTGCGCAAGGACGAGCTGGAGGTGAACGGCAAGAGTATCATGGGGATGATGATGCTGGCAGCCGAATACGGCAGTGAGATCACGATCCGCGCATCCGGCGCGGACTCGGAGACGGCGCTGAACGAGCTGATCCGCCTGGTGGAAGGCAGATTCGGCGAGGACCAGGGAACGTGACACTGATCCGCGACGGCATTCCGGCATCACCGGGCATCGTGATCGGCCCCGCGTACGTACTACGCTGGGAACCGCCGCGCGTGCCGCACGTGTCCGTGAGCGCGGATCAGATGGAGCAGGAGGTCGCGCGCTTCCATGAGGCACGCGAGTGGGCGCGCCAGCGCCTGCGCTCGATCCAGGCGCAGACTGCGGACAAGCTGGGCAGTGTCGAGGCGCAGATCTTCGAACCGCAGGTCCTGATGCTCGATGATCCGGAGCTGGTGGACGGCACCGTTTCCTACATCCGCGAGAATCATCTGAGCGCCGCGCGCGCGTTCGAGCTGCGCATGCTCGAGTACCAGTCCGAGTGGTCACGCAGTGGGCATCCCATGATCATGGACCGGATGAACGATCTGCTGGACGTGCAGATCCGCGTGTCCCGCCGGCTGCTCGGCGTGCAGGACGTGGAGCTGTCGTTCGACCGGTTCGAAGAGCCCGTGATCCTGCTCGCCCGCGACCTCACACCGTCGATCACCGTGCAGCTCGAGCGCGAATGGGTTCTCGGCATCGGCACGGATGCGGGCACGCGTACGTCGCACTCGGCGATTCTCGCTCGCTCGCTGCAGCTGCCCGCCGTCGTCAGTCTGGGTGACCTGTCGCAGCGGGTCGAGACAGGCCAGCAGATCATCCTGGACGGCAGGGAAGGCCGCGTTGTCGTTCAGCCGGACGAAGATGAAATCGGACGCTACCGCGAGCGTGACTTCCGCATCCGCGAGTGGGAGCAGGAGCTGGTGCTGCTCGCGCATCTGCACGCGGTCACACCAGACGACCAGCATGTCGTGCTGCGCGGCAACATCGACCTTCCGAGCGAGGCCGGTGCCGTGAAGGCGCACGGAGCGCGCGGCATCGGGCTGTATCGCACGGAGTTCTTCGTCGTCGGTCGCAGCACGCCGCCGGACGAGGAAGAACAGTATCGCTGCTACCGCGACGTCGCGGAGGTCTTCCCGGGCGACGCGGTGTTCATCCGCACGTTCGATCTCGGCGGCGACAAGTTTCCGGCGTTCCTGCACATGCCGCCCGAGGAGAACCCGTTCCTCGGCTGGCGCGCGATCCGTGTGCTGCTCGACATGCCCGAGTTGTTCCGCGTGCAGTTGCGCGCGCTGCTGCGTTCGACTGCACACGGCGATGTCCGCATTATGCTGCCGCTGGTCAACGAGGTCGAGGAGATGCAGCGCACGCGCGACATGCTGGACGAGGAGGCGGAGAAGCTGCGCGCGGAGGGCATCCGCTTCAATGCCGGCTACAAGCTCGGCGCGATGATCGAGACGCCGGCAGCGGCGCTCACGGCACACGAGCTGGCACGCTACTGCGACTTCTTTTCGATCGGCACCAACGACCTCGTGCAGTACACCCTTGCCGTAGACCGCGGCAATGCACGACTGGCGCCGCGCTACAATCCGTTCCATCCGAGCGTACTGCGCCTGCTCAGCATGACCGCGGACGCAGGGCGCCACGCCGGCATCGAGGTGAGCGTGTGCGGCGAGATTGCCGCGAACCCGCTCGCCGTATTCCTCATGCTCGGACTCGGCATCACGTCGTTCAGTGTGAGTGCGTCGGCGCTGCCGGAAATCAAGAAGGTGATTCGCAGCGTGCCATATTCGGAGGCGCGCGCGGCCGCTGCGGCCGCCGTGCTTGCACCGACGCCGAACGAAGTCGTCGCGATTCTGACACGGCACTTTACACAGTTCCTGGATCTGTCCCTGTTCGCGGCGCGCTGGAACCTGCCGGCAGAGGACTGACCAGCATTCTGTTCAACGCAGAAAGGCGGACATTTGAAGCGTCGTCTGTTCACCTCCGAAAGCGTCAGTGAAGGACATCCGGACAAGATCGCGGACCAGACCAGTGACGCGATCCTGGATGCGATCCTGAATGATGACCCGGACGGCCGCGTCGCATGCGAGGTCCTGGTCACGACGGGGCTCTGCCTGGTCGCGGGCGAGATCACGACCAGCACGTACGTGGACATTCCGGCCGTCGCGCGCGGGACCATTCGCTCGATCGGCTACACGGACTCGACCTACGGCATCGACGGTGAGACCTGTGCCGTGCTGGTCTCGATCGGGCGGCAGTCGCCGGACATCGCGCAGGGCGTCGATCCCGGTGGTGCAGGCGACCAGGGCATGATGTTCGGGTATGCAACCGACGAGACACCCGAGCTGATGCCGGCACCCCTCATGTTCGCGCACCGTCTGACGCAGCGGCTGGCCGGTGCGCGCAAGGAGGGCGACCTGCCCTGGCTTCGGCCGGACGGCAAGGCGCAGGTCACACTCGAGTACGAGGGCGACCGGCCGGTGCGCGTGCAGACCGTGGTCGTCAGCACGCAGCACTCGCCCGACATCGGGCTCGAGGAGCTGAGGGCCGCCGTCCTCGAGCGCGTAATCACGCCCGTGCTGCCGGAGGAGCTGTTCGATCCGCAGAACTGCATCATCCACGTGAATCCGACCGGCCGCTTCGTCGTCGGCGGGCCGCATGGTGATGCGGGTCTCACGGGACGCAAGATCATCGTGGACACGTACGGCGGTGCCGCGCGGCATGGCGGCGGTGCGTTCAGCGGCAAGGATCCGTCGAAGGTGGACCGTTCCGCAGCCTACGCAGCGCGCTGGGCGGCGAAGAACGTCGTGGCCGCCGGCCTTGCACGACGCTGCGAGGTCAGCCTCGCATACGCGATCGGTGTCGCGGATCCCGTCATGGTGCACGTCGATACCGATGGCACGGCGGAAGTGCCGGAGGAACAGATCGCCCGGGCGTTGCGGGAGGTGTTCGATTTCACGCCGCGGGGTATCATCCAGTCGCTGGGCCTGCGCAACCCGATCTACCGGCGTACTGCGGCGTACGGACATTTCGGCCGCGAACCGTCGGAGACACGCATCAACGGCCGGGTGGTCACACTGTTTCCGTGGGAACGCACGGACCGGGTGGATGACCTGCGTACGGCGGCCGGTGGATGAGCATCGCGATGGAGGCAGCATGATCGAAGTGAAAGTGCAGAGTCTCGGCCTCGACCGGACATCGAACACGCCTGTCGTCATTCTGCAGGAAGTCGACGGTGCGCGCGTCCTGCCGATCTGGATCGGTCCCGGTGAGGCGAGCGCGATCGCGATGGAACTGGCGGGCATGAAGTTCGCCCGCCCGCTGACACACGACCTGTTCGCGTCGATGGTGCGCGGCATGGGCGGCCAGCTGCGCCGCGTGACGATCACGAAAGTGGTCGAGAACACCTACTACGCCGAGCTGATCATCCAGCGCGGCGAGGAGGTGATCAGCGTGGATGCACGGCCGTCCGACTCGATCGCGATCGCGCTGCGGATGGAGGCATCGATCTACACGACGGACGACCTGCTCGAGCACACCTCGATCGAGATTGCCGAGCAGTCCGACGAGAGCGACGATTTCATCACCGGCGCCGGACCCGAGGAGGAGAAGGGGCCCGGCACGCTGAGCGCCGACGAGCTGCGCGAGTACCTGCGGCGCATGAACCCGGAAGACTTCGGCAGGTTCAATCCATGATTCGAGCCAAGATTCGAGCATCGCATCTGGTCATCGCCGCGGTGCTGGTGCTCGCCGCGCATCCCGCCATGGCGCAGGAATCACCCGGCGCGATCTCGTTGCCGGGTCGCGTGATCGGCCCGGCAGGCGAATCGCTCGCCGGTCAGGTCGTGGTGCTGCACCGCGTGACGGACGTTTCGGGTGCGACCGTCGCGACCGACACGACCGGCGCTGACGGCCGGTTCCTGCTCGAGGCGGACGATACGGCGGACGCGTCCGTCGGCACGTACTTCGTCGCATCACGATATCAGGGCGAGCTGTATATCGGTGCGCCGTTCCAGTTTCCGGTGCCGGAAGGCATCGATTACACGGTCCAGGTTGGCGTGCCCAGTACGTCGGCCAGCGTCCTGATGGGCGAGGGCGGCGGCTCCGCGGCACCGCCGGTCATGCCGCGCAACGAACCGTTCCCGTATGCGCGCTGGCTGTTCCTCGTGATCCCGCTGCTCGTGGTTGCGCTCGTGGCCGGTTACATGCTGACACGCAGGCAGCAGCCACAGACGCGACGCCGCCTGCTCGCACAGGTCGCCGAGCTGGATGAGATACACGACACGGAACTTGCGGCCGGCCGTATCGACGACAGCACCCTCTACTGGGCGGAGCGCCGCGCGCTGCTCGAGCAGCTGACGCGCGTGAGCTGAGGCATGCCGCTGGTGACGGCGGACGCGCTCGTACTGCAGGCGTTCGCCTATGGCGAGACGAGCAAGATCCTGCGACTGCTGACCCGCACACACGGCGTGCAGTCGGTCATCGCGAAGGGCGCACTGCGCCCGCGCAGCAGGTTCGGCGGCATCCTGGAGCCGTTCACGGAGGGGACGGCCAGCTTCTACTTCAAGGATTCGCGTGAGCTGCAGACGCTGAGCGGTTTCGAGCTGCAGCGTTCGCAGCAGGCGCTCGGCCGGGACCTGCTTCGCTTCGGCGGCGCGTCGCTCATTGCCGAGATCGTCATCCGCACCGCATCCGAAGAACCTGCGCCCGAGCTGTTCGAGGCAGTGCGCGATGCGCTGCATCAGATTCGTGACGCGGCCCCCGACGTCCTCGAGTCCGTCCTGCTCGCACAGGCCTGGTCCATCGTCTCGCTGCTCGGTTTCACACCTGTCATCGACGAATGCGTTTCGTGCGGCCGAGCACTCGGCGCCGACGAGAATGCGAGCTTCGACTACGGCGCAGGCGGTGTGCGCTGCACTGCGTGCGCGCGCGTCGTACAGGGCCATACCGTGCCGCCCGCGGCACGCGTGGCGCTGCGATCGCTGGTGCAGGGAGAGGCCGTGCCGCTGCCGCGAACAGAAGGGCACTGGAAACTGCTCTCGCGCTATCTCGATCACCACGTGCTCGAGGGCGGATCGCTCCGCTCGCTCGGATTCCTCGCCGAGACGCTGGACGCGCGCGATCGTGAAGCGTGAGATGAATCGGCAGGGGCCCCCGGCATGACCATGGAACGCCTGATTCTCGGCACCGCCGGGCACATCGATCACGGCAAGACCACGCTCGTGCGCGCGCTCACCGGCACCGACACGGATCGACTGCCGGAGGAGAAGCGCCGTGGCATCACCGTGGACATCGGGTTCGCCGCGCTCGACCTCGAGGACGGCACGCATTTCGGTGTCGTGGATGTGCCGGGCCACGAGGCGTTCGTGCGCAACATGCTCGCCGGTGCCACGGGGGTCGATGTCGCGCTGCTCGTCGTTGCGGCCGATGAGGGCGTCATGCCGCAGACGCGCGAACACCTGGCCATCCTCGCGCTGCTCGATGTGCGTGTACTGGTCGTCGCGCTGACGAAGACCGATCTCGTCGACGACGAGTGGCTCGAGCTTGCGGCAGACGATGTGCGCTCGCTGCTGCAGCACACACCATGGCCGGATGCACCGGTGATCCCGGTTGCCGGCGTGAACGGCACCGGGCTCGATGCGTTGCGCGCCGCCCTCGCCGGAAGCGCGCACCGCACGCGCGTGCGCCGGCGCGATGATCTGTTCCGCATGCCGGTGGACCGCGTGTTCACGGCGCATGGCACTGGTACGATCGTCACCGGCACCGTCTGGAGTGGGACAGTGCAGCGCGACGCGCAGTTGCGGCTGCTGCCATCCGATCGGAGCGTGCGCGTGCGCGGCGTGCAGTCGCACGGCGCGAGTGCAGCCGAGGCGGGCGCTGGTGAGCGTGCCGCGCTTGCGGTGGCAGGTCTCGAGCGGAGCGACATTGCGCGCGGTGACGTCCTGGTGCAGGGCGATGCCTGGGCCACGGCAGACATTCTCACAGTGCTGCTCACGCTGCTGCCCGAGGCTCCGCGTGCGCTCGAGCCCGGTGATCACGTACGCATCCACCTGGGTACTGCGGAAGCGATGGCGCGGGTGACGCTCATGGGAGCATCCATGATCGAGCCCGGCGAGACCGCGTGGGCGCAGCTGCGACTCGAGCGGCCGCTCGTCGCGCGCGCACGCGACCGCGTCGTCGTGCGCAGCGAGTCACCCGTCGTCACGATCGCAGGCGGAATCGTCGCGGAGCCGGATGCGCCGCGGCGCGGTCGGCTCGCGACGGACGACGCGGCGCGACTGCGTGACGTCATTGCCAGCGGACCCGAAGCGGCCATCGTCGCATGCGCATCACTGCATTCATGGCAGGGCACGCCGCGCACGGCGCTGCCAGTCATGACGGGACTGCCACCCGCCGACATCGAGCCGGTCCTTCCCGGTCTCGCCCACGCCCGGGTCGGCCCGACGCGTGTGTTTGCGCGCAGTGTGCTGGACGATGCGGCGGCCCGCATCGAGCGCGCGATCGATGACTGGCATGGCGGACAGCCGCTGGAGCCGGGATGTGAGCGCGACGTCCTGAAACGCGCGCTGCCGGCCCGCGCGCATGTCGAGCTGCTGCATGCAGCGATCGATGACCTCGTGCAGCGTGGCCGCGTGAGCGTGACTGGGGCGCTCCACGCGCGGGCGGCGTGGCAGCCGCAGGTTTCCGCCGCTCATGGGGCGCTGCTGGATGCACTGCGCGCCATCTACCGCGAGGCCGGGCTGGCGGCCCCGACGGAAGGCGAGCTGCCGGAGGACATCGGTGCGCACGCCGACCGTGGTGCCGCGCTGCGCTACCTCGCGCGGCAGGGCGAGCTGACGGCGATCGAGCCGGGTCGCTGGGTCTGGAGCGACGCGTTGCGACAGGGCATCGACACGGCGCGCACGGCGCTCGCCGAGCGCGAGGAGCTTGGTCCGGGTGATTTTCGGGAAGTCTGGGGGGTGACGCGGAAGCACCTGATTCCGCTGCTCGAGTACCTGGACCGGACGGGCGTCACCGAGCGTGTCGGCGACGCCCGTCGGTTCGGTACCGCGCGCGGCGGTGCAGCTCAGGCCTGAGCCTGCTGCTCCAGCAGTGCGAGGAATTCGTCCGGCGTCTGCACCGTCTTCAACGCCTTCACATTGGCCGGATCCTTCGCAAACTGCGCAAGCCGACCCAGCACCGGCAGGTACTGGTTGTTGACCTCCAGCGGCGGTGCGACGATCAGGAAGATGAACTCGACCGGCTGACTGTCGATGGCATTGAAATCGATGCCGCCGTTCTTCCTGCCGAACGCGACGCGCAGCTTGTTGACGACGAGCGAGCGGCAGTGCGGAATCGCGATGCCGCGGCCGATCCCGGTCGAGCCCAGGTTCTCTCGCCGCTTCAGCATCTTCACGAGAATCGACTCGTTCTTCTCTTCCAGGCCGAGAAGCGAGACGAGCTCGCGTAGCGCGTCATCCTTGGTCTCTGCCTTGAGATTCAGGCTGATCGCGTCTCTATCGAAAAAGTCCCTCAAGTCCATTGGTTGTCCGTCCCAGGTACACAAGTGTCACCGGCAGTGCCGGGGCACGAACATAAACCCGGGCGCCATGGGGGGCAAAGACGTTGATGACTCGGTTCGGTCCCTTACGCCGGCTGTAGTGCCGGCTGCGGCGCTCCTGCGCTCACCGAAGCACGGCCCGATTGAACGATATCCGCACTGCGGCTAGATTTTGGCATGTTCAGCGATCTTCTCCAGGGGCTCCGCGAGGGCGCGGTCCCGCTCTATCTCGCGCCGCAGGCCGGGGTGAGCGAGGCGCCCTTCCGGCGCCTGTGCCGCAGTTTCGGCGCGGATGTCGTCGTCAGCGAGTTCGTCAGCGCCGAGGGTTTGCGCCGCGGCAGCGAGCGCACGCACGCCTATCTGCGTTTCGACGACGCCGAGCGGCCCATCGGTGTGCAGATCTTCGGCGCCGATCCCGCCGCGATGGCCGAGGCCGCCGCACTGGTGGAGGAGGTGTACCGGCCGGACTTCCTGGACATCAACTTCGGCTGCCCGGTCAAGAAGGTCGTGAAGCGCAACGGCGGCTCCGGCTGCCTGCGCGACCTCGACCTGGTCGATGCCATCATCCGCGCAGTTGCCGACGCGATCGACATCCCGACGACCGTGAAGATCCGGAGCGGCTGGAGCGACGACACGCGCGACCCGGTCGGCATCGCGCTGCGCTGCCAGGACGCCGGCGCACAGGTCCTCACACTGCACGCCCGCTCGCGTACGCAGATGTACTCGGGGCGCGCCGACTGGAGCGAGATCGCCGCCGTGGTCGATGCACTCGACATCCCGGTCATCGGCAATGGCGACGTGTGGTCAGGCGAGGATGTGCGCCGCATGCGCGTGGAGACGGGCTGTGCCGGCATCATGATCGCCCGCGGCTCGCACGGTCGCCCGTGGATCTTCCGTGAGGCACGCGCCGCACTCGACGGTCAGCCCATCCCGTCCGAGCCCGACGCCGCCGAGCGCTTCCGCATCGTCCTCGGGCACGCCCGCAACGCCATCGCGTTCGAGCAGGACGAGACCCGCGCCATGCTCGAGTTCCGCAAGCACCTCGGCTGGTACACCAAGGGCCTCCCCGACGGCCGCAAGCTCCGCGAGGAACTCTTCCAGGTCCGCTCTCTCATGGACGCCGAAGCGATCCTGGAGCGCTACCTCGAAGCCACCACCGCCATGGCAGCCTAGGAGCAGGGAGTTTCCCGCAGTTCCCCAGGCCCTCACCCGCCGCCCATCGCCCATCGCCCGTCACCCGCAGCGCACGCGTTTCACGCAGTGCCACAACGCAATTCCCCCCGTGACTGATTCTTGCAACACCTGCCCCGAATCCCGTAGACCGCAGTCCAGGAAGCAGAGATGTCGCAGCAGTCACTCCGTGTGCTCATCGTCGACGACGAACCCGCCCTCCGTGAAGTCCTCCTGCTCCGTCTGCGCGGCTGGGGTTATGACGCCTGGGCCGCGGCCGACGTGGAAGACGCGGAGGCGCGGATCGAGGCGCAGCGACCGGACGTCGTCGTCACCGACGTCGTACTGCCCGGCAGTTCGGGCATCGACCTGCTGCGGCGGCTCAAGGCCGTCGACGCCTCGCTGCCCGTCATCCTGATCACTGCCCACGCCGGCGTCGATGCAGCCGTCGAGGCAATGAAGGCGGGTGCGCAGGATTTCCTGACGAAGCCGATCGAGTACACGACACTGCACGCCCTGCTCGAGGCCACGGCGGTGGAGCTGCGCGAGCGCGAGGAAGCGCGGCGCCTGCGGGCGGAACTCAGCAACGAGGGTGCGGCCGGCCGTGTCATCGGTCGGAGCCGACCGATGCGCGAGGTGCTCGCGACGATCGACCTGCTGGCCGGCAGCGATGCCTCGGCGATCATCACGGGCGAGAGCGGCACGGGCAAGGAAGTCATCGCCCAGATGCTGCACTACACGAGCTCGCGCAAGCACCAGCCGTTCGTCGCGGTGAGCTGCGCGCTCTTTTCTGAAACCCTGATCGAGACCGAGCTGTTCGGCCACGAGCGCGGCGCGTTCACGGGCGCGATCAAGGACAAGCCTGGACGGTTCGAGCTGGCGCAGGGCGGCACGCTCTTCCTGGACGATATCGACGACGTGCCGTTGTCGATGCAGGTGAAGCTGCTGCGCGCGCTGCAGAACCGGCAGGTGGAACGCGTTGGCGGCAGCCGCACAATCCCGGTCAACGTCCGCGTCATCACCGGGACGAAGCGTGACTTGCGGCAGCTCGTCGCCGAAGGGAAGTTCCGCGACGACCTGTACTACCGGTTGAATGTCCTGCCCGTCGTCCTGCCGCCGCT
>CAYLME010000009.1:0-1390 GCA_964384585.1 uncultured Gemmatimonadaceae bacterium
CTGGTATTTCACGCAGGTCGGCCCGCTGGATCCGACGGCGCAGTCGCTGCCGCTGCCGGACTCACTGATGGGCGAACTCGTGCGCTACGTCGTCGCGCACGAGGCCGGCCACGCGATCGGCTTCCCGCACAACATGAAGGCGAGCTCGATGTACCCGACCGACAGCATCCGCAGCGAGCAGTTCCTGCGGCGCATGGGCGGGCATGTCGCGACACTGATGGACTACTCCCGCTTCAACTACGTTGCGCAGCCCGAAGACAACATTCCGCCGGCGCTGCTCATACCGGGCATCGGGCCCTACGACAAGTTCGCCATCATGTGGGGGCACACGCCCATCCCGGGCGCCAGCACGCCCGACGATGAATGGCCGACGCTCGATCGCTGGGCGCGCATGCAGGACACGATCCCGTGGTTCCGCTTCTCGACCGTCGATTCGCCCAACGACCCGGGCAACATCACGGAGGCCGTCGGCGACGCCGACGCCGTGCGCGCGAGCGAGCTCGGCCTGCGCAACCTCCGCCGTGTCGTCGACATGCTGATCGATGTGGGTGAGGAGCCGGGACGTGACTACGCCCTGCTGAACGAGCTGTACGGCAACGTCGTGTCGCAGTGGGGACGCTACAACGGTCACGTCGCCGCGATCATTGCCGGCGCGGAGACACAGGAGCGCTACGGCACGGGCCGGCGCTTCGAGCCGGTGCCGCCACAGCGTCAGCGTGAAGCGATGCGCTTCCTCGCCGCGAACGCGTTCCGCGTGCCGGCCTGGTTCGTCAACGACGAGATCCTCTTCCGCATCGAGGCGGAGGGCCACGTCGATCGCATTCGCCAGGCGCAGGCAGGCGTCCTGGGCACACTGCTCAACGAGTTCCGTATCCGTCGCCTCTCCGAGTACGAGGCACTGCTGCCTGCCGGACAGGCGTACACGGTCGGCGACATGATGAACGACCTGCGCGCCGGCGTCTGGAGCGAGCTGTCGCAGAACCGCGTCAACATTGACGTCTACCGGCGCAACCTGCAGCGCGCGCACATCGAGGCGCTCAACACGCTGCTGAACCCGCCGGAGCCGGCGCGCAATGCGCCACAGTTCGGACCGCAGCGGCCGCGCTACCCGTCGGACACGCGCGCTGCGGCGCGCGGCGAGCTGGTCACGCTGCGCCAGCAGGCCAACGCCGCACTCGGCCGCGCTGCGAACAGCATGACACGGCTGCACCTGCGCGATGTGGTGATGGAGATCGACAGGATCCTGGAACCGCGCAGCTGAGCCGGCTACGGGGCCGCGTCGCGGACGCGGTCCCGCAGCTGTTTCACTACCGCACGACACTCCTCGCAGCGGACGAGATGGTGCTCGACCTCCGCACGCTCCTCGCGGCACAGGAGGTCCTCGACGTAT
>CAYLME010000009.1:1400-19408 GCA_964384585.1 uncultured Gemmatimonadaceae bacterium
ATTCGCGCAACCGGTCGTTACGGGGATGGCTGTTCATCGTACCGGCAGGTTGGGGCATCATGCAGGCCGCAGCAAGCGGTGAACGGTGATGGGGTAACGGTTCGGGCCGGCAATCCGTGAGGATCGCCGGCCCGTTTCGCTCCCTCCCGCGGGTGATCGGGACTTCGCGAAGAAGCAGTGACATCGTTTTCCGTGCGTCGGTTCGTGCAGTAGCCCCCTGCCGGGTCGCTGCACCGGTCCCTCCCTGAACCGCACCGCGCACCGGACCAGGTGGTACGCATCACGCTTCGAAGCGCTGCCACTGGCAAGCCGTATTCCCCATCCATGCCGAACGCGTGCAACTTCATGTCCTGCCGCGTGTTGCCACACCGCGTACGTATCTTCGACCGGTCAGCGTGTTGCAGGATGTCGTGTACGTTGTAGCGGAGAACGGAAAGGATTACGCGGCCGTCAACTGCACGCGCGCGCGACTGCGCTCGCGATCTCGTCCATCGTGAACGGCTTCTCGACGAAGCCTGCGGGGCGAATGTCATGGGGGATGGGCACGTCCTCGGGACTGTAGCCGGACATGAACACCACGGCCGGACCGCGCTCGCGCTGGAGTACGACGCGTGCGATGTCCACACCGGACTCGTCCGGCAGTGTCATGTCCAGCAGCACGACCACGAAGTCACCATCGTTCGCGAGTACGTGCCGCGCTTCCGCACCGGTCTCGGCCTCCACCACCGGGAAGCCGGCCTGCTCGAGCGCACGGCGGGTCACGGCACGCACGACCGGCTCGTCCTCCACGATCAGCACGCGCCCGTGCGGCCGAGTTGCCGGCAGCTCGCCAGGCGTCAGAGCGGCCTGCCCGTCCGCTGCTACGTCCGTGACCGGGAAGTAGATCGAGAACACGGTCTTCCCCGGCACACTGTCGAGCAGCACGTATCCGCCCGTCTGCGTCACGATGCCATGCACCGTCGCGAGACCGAGCCCGGTACCACCCTCGCCCTTGGTCGTGAAGTAGGGTTCGAAGATGCGCGTCTGCAACTCGCGCGCGATACCGATGCCGCTGTCCTCGACCACGAGCCGGATGAGGCGGTCGGTGCCGCCCGCACGTGCCTGCGGCGGTGCGGCGGCGGCGGGTAGCGACGCGGTCGTGATGCGAAGAGTGCCCCCCTCCGGCATGGCGTCTCGCGCATTCACGGCCAGGTTCAGGACGACCTGCTCGACCTGGTTACGATCGGCCAGTACCGGCGGCAGATCGGCCTCGAGCTGCAGCTCCAGTCTCACGTGCTCTTGCACCAGTCGCCGCAGCAGTGGCTGCATCGCCTCTACGATCATGCCGATGTCCACTGGCTCTGCCCGTGTCACGCGGTTGCGACTGAAGGCAAGGAGGTGGCGGGCGAGGGAGGCACCTCGTTCGGCGGTATCGAGGATGACCTGCACGTCCTCACGCGCTCCTGGCGGCATCGGTCGGTGATCACGCAGCATGCCTGCGGCACCGATGATCGCAGTCAGCAGGTTGTTGAAGTCATGCGCGACGCCACCGGCCATGCGCCCGATCGCCTCGAGCCGGCGCGCCGCGGCATAGCGCAGCTCCTGCATCTTGCGCTGCGTAACGTCCAGCAGCATGCCGAGCACGACCGCATCACCGTTCAGCTCGGTCAGCGTGAGCTGGGCTTCGGCATGGATGACAGAGTCGTCCGCACGCACACCGCGGAAACCGATCGTCGCGCGCGGACGCAGCCCGGTTCGCTCGAGCTGGTGTTGTACGCGCACCCGTTCTCCCTGCTCGATGACGGTGTTGATGTGACGGCCCGTCAGCTGGCCCGGCGGATAACCGAAGATTTCGTGGAAGCGGTCGTTCGCGTAGGTAATGTGGCCGTCACGGATCGTGAATACGCCGGCGAGCGTCTGGTTGAGCAGGATTGCGAGGTTCGCTTCGGTCAGCCGCAGCGCCTCGCGGGACTCCTCGCGTCTGCGCATCTCGGTGCTGACCCAGGAGTAGATCAGCGCAGCGACGAAGGCCATGAACAGCCAGCCCTTGATCGTCTGCGCGAGCGCATGGCTCTCCGGCTCGACGAGCGTGGCCAGGACGCGATCCGAGAGCAGCACCCAGATCGCACCGAAGGCGAAGAAACGAGCTGCTACACGCAGCGCCGCCCGTGAACTGGTATCCATGCTGGTGGCCGGACGCCTCACTCGACCAGGACCGCCGTACCACTCACGCAGACCATCAGCATCGTGCCGCCCTGCGACATCCCGATCGTCTCGTAATCGAGATCGACGCCGACCACGGCGTTCGCGCCAAGGGCGGCGGCTTCACTCTCCATCTCCTGCAGCGCGACCTCCTTCGCCCGCCTCAGCTCGGTCTCGTATGCGGCCGAGCGCCCGCCCACGATATCACGAATGCTTGCGAAGAAATCTCGAAAGATGTTCGCGCCAAGGATCGCGTCCCCGGACACCATGCCGAATGTGCGCACAGTCCGCCGTTCCGGGACGGCCGGCGTCGTCACGACGAGCATGCCCCCTCCCCGCCTGTTGCATCGCTACTGTTGCGTCGTGTCGTCAGTCACGACGCCGCCTGAACCCCGTGTCCTGAATTGCTGGTAGAGCCGCGTGTGTTTCGAGCCGAGCGGCACCTCGTCACCTGCAATGAACATGCGCGTTACATGCGACGTGATCTGCATCGGGTCGCCGGTCGTCACGATGACGTCGCCGCGCATGCCGGGCTCGATCGCGCCGAGACGGTCTCCGAGACCGAGGATTGCTGCTGCATTCTCCGTCAGCCCCGCGTAGGCGGCGTCCCGGTCCATGCCGTAGGCGACCGCGCGCGCGGCCGTGTATGGCAGGTTGCGCACCTCGCTCGCACCTTCGGGCGAGAACGAGGTCGTGAATGCGACCCTGACACCCGCGGCGTGCAGAATCGCCGCGTTGCGCCACGGTGAGGTCACCGGATCGTCGCGGTATGCAGACGGCGTGAGGTTCGTTCCGACGATCACCGGGATGTCACGGCGCGCGAGCTCAGCCGCGGCATGGAAGGCCTGTGCGCCGCCGCCAACCACGGCGCGCACGCTGGGAAAGCTGTCCAGGAACATGAAGAGCGTGCGCAGCTCCCGCTCGGACTGCGCGATGAAGATCGTGGGCACACTGCCCGTGATGGCGGGACGCATGCCCTCGAGCAGCACGCGATCCGATGGGTTCGCGTTCACTTCGAACGGCGCCGTCGGATCACGGACGGCCGACGGGCTGGCCGCATAGGATTCCGCGCGCCGGAAGAGATCGATCAGCTTCCTGAGCGCATCCCCCTCGAGTTTCGGTTCCTCCCACGCCTCGCCGGGCGCGCGCGGGAAGTCCACCACGAGCGCGTTCTCCGCGTCCACCGCCATGCGCTCCGGCGTGTCGCCACGTAGCTGGATGACGGATGCAGTGCCGCGCACGGTCCCGCTCGCGGGCGTGGTGAGCACGCTCGTCACTCCGTTCGCACGCGCCACGAACAGTCCTTCGCTGTAGGGATTGATGCCCCACAGAGAGCGGACGTGCGGATTGAAGTCGCCGACTTCGCGATCGTCGCGCGCGGAGCCGATCGACTCGATGTCGATCAGGCCGAGTGAGGTCAGCGGATCGATCATGCCCGGGTAGACGTGACGACCGGACACATCCACGCGGCGCGCGTCCCCCGGAATCTGCACGCTGCCTGCCGGACCGACCGCCTCGACGAGCCCGTTGCGCATCACGACGATGCCGTTCTCGATCGTGCGACCGGCACGCGGGTGCACGATACCACCGACCAGTGCGGTGGCCTGCGCCGGAGAGATCGGATCCGTCAGCTTGTGCTCCGCTGGCACCGATGGCGGCTCGAAGGCCACCGGTTCGATTGCGGGCAGCGACTGCGCTGCGGGCGCAACGACCGGCGCACCTGCGATCGTTCGGACCGGCTCACCGCGCCGACGTGACTCGTCGGTGCGATCGTAGTACACGATGCCGTCCACGATCGTCTTCTCGACACGCGTGAAGGTGTTGAAGGGGTCCCCATTCAGCAGCAGGACGTCACCGGCCTTGCCCACCTCGAGCGAGCCGGTGAGATGGTCGATCTTCAACTGCTTCGCGCCGTTGATCGTCATCATCCGCAGTGCGTCCTCCTTCGAGACATTGCCGTACTTCACCGGCTTCTGCATCTCGTACAGCATGGAGGACTGCAGCCACGGGATGTCCGAGTTGAGCGACGTCAGGACACCGTGCTCGTGCATGATCGCGGCGTTGTACGGGATCGCGTCGAACGCTTCGAGCTTGTACATCCACCAGTCGGAAAACGTGGAGCCGCCCGCGCCATGGCGGGCCATCTCGCCCGCCACCTTGAAGCCTTCGAGCACGTGCGTAAACGCATCGATCCGGAAGCCGAAGCGCTCGGCGACGCGCATGAGCATCAGGATCTCGTCCGAGCGATAGCTGTGCGCGTGGACGCGGATGCTGCCGTCCATGATGTCGCCGAGGGCCTCGAGGCGGAGATCGCGCCGCGGCGGAACGCGGAACGACCGCGGGTTGCGCTCGTATGCGCGCC
Source organism: uncultured Gemmatimonadaceae bacterium (assembly GCA_964384585.1). GTDB lineage: Bacteria > Gemmatimonadota > Gemmatimonadetes > Longimicrobiales > RSA9 > DASTYK01. Next base: position 5,944 of record CAYLME010000009.1, read on the forward strand.
AGGCGTCGCGGTACTCCTGCGCCGCGGTGAACGCCTGCACGTAGATCGCCTCCACACCCTCGCGTGAGCCCGGGAAACGATCGGTCGGGCTGCTCGAGTTCTTGCGCGTGACGTTCTCGCCGAGCGCGAACTTCACGGTGCGCGGTGCGTCGGCGATCAGCAGCTGGTGCGGATCGTCGAGGCCCCAGCGCAGCTTGATGATGGCGCTCTGCCCGCCGATCGGGTTGGAGCTGCCGTGCAGTACCTGCGTGGACGTGACGCCACCCGACAATGCCTGATAGATCCCGAAGTCGTACGGGTCCATGTCGTCGATCACGCGGATTTCCGGCACGATCGGCGCCGTGCCCTCGTTGCTGCCGCCGTTCATTGCGGTGTGCGTGTGCTCATCGACGATGCCGGGCATCGCGGTCAGGCCGCGCCCGTCGATCTCGGCCGCACCGCGTGGCGCGCTCACGTTCGTGCCGATTGCCGTGATGACACCATCCCGGATCACGATCGACTGACCCTGCAGCACCTGCCCGGTCGCAGTCCAGATCGCGTCCAGGTTGCGGATCACGATGCTGCCCGTCGGTGCGGGTCGAGCCTCCGTCTGCCGCTGGTAGTCCTGCGCCACGAGCGGTGCAGGCGCAACGAGCGCTGCCGCGAGCAGCGTCGCATGGATGCCTCGAAGCATGCGCCTCGTTCCGTTTCGTGCCCGTGAGATCGTGTGCGCGTCCGCCGTCTGTGCGTGGTGCAACGCTGAGGTATTGCGGTTCATCGGAGCGCCTCCATGCCGGGCGACGTACGGCGACCGGTCCAGCGCGCCCCGCCCATCGGCGACTCGACAGTGCCGCTCGCCGTCTCGCCGTCGATCGTCCCCTTCATCTCGATGCTCATCTGCTGTCCACCGAAGTTCAGCACCACCGTGAGCGAAAGCTCGCTGCCGTTGATCGTTCCGTTCACCGGTGCATCTCCGAACTCGCTGCGGAACGTGCCAGTCACGTTGCTGCCGTCCTGTGTAAGGACGAGCGTTGTGGACATGTTGCCGTCAGGAGTCTCCGTTTCGATGCTCCATGTGCCGGCCGCATTCACCGCCTCCGCTGCAGCGCCGCCGCGCGCGCGGCTCGCACCGCCCTGGTTCTCCTCGGGCACGCCCGCGACGATCGTGTAGCGCACGCGCGTGTCCTTGTCGAAGAGCGGTCCGTTCGCGACGAGGAAGTTCGCCGGTGCACCCACGTCCAGTCGGGCGAGTGCGGGCACGCCGAGCAGCGTGGCGGGCGTAATCGTCAGCGCCTGCAGTGCCGCGGCCTCGGAGAGTCCGTACGTGATCGCCTTGCGCGTGCCGTCGAGCAGGTTCGCCTCACCGCCGTTGCTGACGAGCGCGAAGCGCACGCCCGCCTGCGCCAGGCGGCCCGCATTGCGGTACTCGTCTTCGATCGAACGCCGCTCACGCAGCACGCCCGGTTCGCGGGACGCACTGTCCGCCGACTCCGGCTTCCACCGCGTCGGCTTCGTGAAATCGACGCTCACGAGGACCGCGATGTCGCGAGCCTTCAGCTCGTCGGCCAGCTTCCATGCTTCCCTGCCGCCGACGATCACCGGTCGCAGCTCCAGCTCCCGGCTGAGCAGCAGCACCTGCCGGATCTCACTGCTCGTGTTCGCGACGAACCAGACCGGTACGGCACCGCCGGTAACGGACTGCAGCACCGCGTGATCGCGATCGAATGCGGGCAGCCCGATGCCGCGCGCGTCGTTCGATGCGGCCTGTGCGATGCGCGTCTGGCGTGCAGCGTCGAGGAACGTCTGGCGATACCAGGCGAGCGTACCCATGCCCGTGGTCGGATAGAAGCCGCGCCGGCTGCGAAGCGTGAACACGGGGCCGAGTGAGGGATCGAGTAGCATGTCTGCCGTGCCCGCGGCGTCGGCGCGCAGCAGCAGGAGTGCGCCCTGGCCGGGCATCAGGCCCTCGGTCGGATGCACTGCTACGGCCACGATGCCCGCGCGACGCTGCGCGCTCGCGCCGGATCCTGTTACCGTGAGATGATCCGCGATCTGGCGATGCGGCCGGAAGCCGATCGCTTCACGCGTTGGCGCCCAGGACTTGACCGTGCGGCGATCGATGCTGTCGGCCGGCAGTGCGTGCGCGGCCTTGCCGTGCGCGTCGATCAGGCCGGGGTAGACGACGAGCGAGTCGCCCGCCAGCACGCGCGCGTCCGCGGGCACGGGCGTGCCCCGACCGATCGACTCGATGATGCCGCTGCGCACGACGATCGTCATGCCCTCGCGCCGCTGACCCGCCGCGTCCACGATCGTCGCATTCTGAAGTGCATACGCCGGGGCCGGCGGCGGCTCCCTGAACTGCGCCTCGACGCCATCGGCCGCGAGCATGCACAACGCTGCGGCCCACAGCATCCGGCAGGATGCCTGGGCTTTCATGACCTGTCCCTTTGGTGTGTACTGGGTCGGAAGGAAACAGGGTCAGCTTGCGATGGCAGAGGAGGGATGTCAAGCGAGCGGGGCGGATCGGCACACCCCACGCCGCGTCAGCGCTCACTCGCGCGCGTACACTTTCATCGTCTCGTACCGCTTCAGCTCCACCTGGCCAGCGGGCGCACCCGGCCGCTTGCGCACGTCACCGGCGCGACACAGGTGGACCGCGATCTTGCCGCGCGCCTCACGCGCTTTCGAGTGATACGCCGCCAGCTCCGCGGCCCGCTCGAGCACGTGGCGCGGGACGTCGCTGCCCTCGATGGCGCGCACCACCACGTGGCTGCCGGCATGACCGGCCGCATGCAGCCACCAGTCGTTCGGACGCGCGACCCGGAAGGTCAGCGTGTCGTTGTCCACTGCGGCCTTGCCCACCAGGATCTCGCAGCCATCGACCTGCTCGACGGTGCGGTACGCCGGCTCGCGCAGTGCTCTCTCCTGCCTCATGCCGCCTCGAAATCGCCGCGCGCTTGACCGGACCCGCGGCAGGCCCGATCCTGCTCCGCATGCCTGATAAACTGATCGAAGGACTCCGCCGCTTCCGTCGCGACGTGTTCCCGCAGTATCGCGAACATTACGCGAATCTCGTGAATGCCGGCCAGAAGCCGGCAACCCTGTTCATCGGCTGCGCCGACTCGCGCGTGATCCCCGAACTCTTCACGGGTGCGGGCCCTGGCGAACTCTTCCACGTTCGCAACATGGGCGCGTTCGTCCCGCCGTTCGAGGACGACCGCAGCTATCACGGCACGTCCGCGGCAATCGAGTTCGCACTCCAGATCCTGAAGGTGGACGAGATCATCGTCTGCGGCCACACCCACTGCGGCGCGATCCAGGCGCTCTATCAGCCACCCGCCTCTACGCCGCACATCGACCGCTGGCTCGAGCTGGCCCTGGACGCCCGCCTCGAGCTGGACGGTGCAGATGGCGTCCCCGATGAGGACGTGCTGCGCCGGACCGAGCAGCGTGCGATCGCGATCCAGCTCGAGCGGCTGCTCACGTATCCGCAGGTCCGCGAGCGCATCGAGGCCGGGCAGCTCTTCCTCCACGGCTGGCACTACATCATCGAGGAAGGAACCATCGACATCCTCGATGTCGAACGGGGCGCATTCGTCAGAATGGAGCCCTGACCCGGAGCGACCGCTACATCGCCGGTATCATCAGGAGGATCTCCTCGCCCGGCGTCACCGCGATCTCGTTGCTGATCGGTGAAACCGACGCGGCAAGCGGGTCGGCCAGGAAGCGCAACGTCGTGATGCCGAAGACGAGATACGACGGAAGCTTGAAGCGTTCCTTCGACACCGATACGACGCGTCCGATCCGGATCCGCTGTCCATTGTCCCGCACGACATAGATCGTCATGTCGTAGCGGCTCTGGTTGTCCACCGTGACGTACGTCGGCGTCTCGTCACGGGGCTCGCCCGTGCTCGCGCAGGCGGCGAGCGCGACGACGAGTGCCAGACCGGCCAGTGCAGTACGCAGCAACCTCATGTTGCACCCTCCTCGCTGGGGGAAATGCGCGTGCGCAGCATCACCGGCCGCCGCGCCTTGTTCATCCGCAGGTTCAGCATCTCGACGAATACCGAGAAGCCCATCGCAAAGTAGATGTACCCCTTCGGAATGTGCTGGTCGAATCCTTCGGCCACCAGCATCACGCCAATCAGCAACAGGAAACTCAACGCGAGCATCTTCACGGTCGGATGCTCACCCACGAAGCGGCTGATCGTGCCCGCGAACACCATCATGAAGATGATCGCGACGATTACGGCCGTGATCATGACCGCGATTTCGTCCACCATGCCTACCGCAGTGATCACGCTGTCGAGAGAGAACACGATGTCGAGCAGCGCAATCTGGACCAGCACACTGACCAGCGAAGGTGCCACCTTCTTCGAGGTGTGACCCTCCTCGCCCTCGAGCCGGTCGTGGATCTCGGAAGTCGCCTTCGCTATCAAGAACAGCCCGCCGAACAGCAGGATCAGGTCACGCCCGGAGATCTCGTGATCGAACACCGCGAACAGTGGATCCGTCAGCCGCATCACCCAGGTCAGCGAGAACAGCAGCAGGATACGCATGATCATCGCCAGCCCGAGACCGATGAAGCGCGCCTTCGCACGCTGTGCCGCCGGGAGCTTGTTGGCGAGAATAGAGATGAAGACGATGTTGTCGATGCCCAGCACGATCTCGAGCAGCGTGAGGGTCGCCAGTGCGACCCACATCTCCGGGCTGCTGATCCAGTCCATAGTGTCTCACGAATCAGGGTTGGGAAGGATGGTGCGCCCCGCGGCCGCCGTCATGCGCAAGTTTCGGGACAGCGCCAGTGCAACGTGATGCGCACCACCCCTCCGCGCGAGGGGTACCCCCGGTTCTGCCGCCGCATCCTTGACCCGCCGGCGCCGGCCCCGCACAATGGGCCCGTCCAGACCCTTACAGATCGAGGTGACCATGTTCGTCACGTCCCGCCGCGCCGTCGCGGCCGTGCTTCCCACTGCCCTGGCGCTCGCGGCAGGCACACTTTCGCCGTTGCCCGCAGACGCGCAGGGGCGCACGCCGATCGTCGATGACGCGACGTCGCAGACCGACGTCGTGACCATCAAGGGACAGCGCGTGCCCTACCGCGTGACGACCGGGACCCAGCCGGTCTGGGACGAGGACGGCGAGCCGCTCGCATGCGTGTTCTACGTCTATTACCAGCGCTCCGACGTGCGTGAGCGCGCCCCCCGCCCGCTCGTCAGCTGCTTCAATGGCGGCCCCGGCTCCGCATCCGTCTGGATGCACATCGGCTATACCGGCCCACGCTTCCTGCACATCGACGACGAGGGCTATCCGGTCCAGCCCTACGGCGTCACGGCCAACGAGCACTCGATCCTCGATGTCGCCGACATCGTGTACGTCGATCCGGTCAACACCGGCTTCTCGCGTATCGTCGGCGATGCCGAACGCAGGCAGTTCTTCGGCGTCAACGAAGACATCCAGTACCTGGCCGGCTGGATCGACACGTTCGTCTCGCGCCATGGCCGCTGGCCCTCGCCCAAGTACCTGATCGGCGAGAGCTACGGGACCAATCGCGTGTCCGGCCTCGCGCGCCAGCTCCAGAACGCGCACTGGATGTTCCTGAACGGGGTCGTGCTCGTCTCGCCGACAGCGCTCGGCGTCGCGCGCCAGGGACCGGTCGGCGCTGCGCTGACACTGCCGTACTACACGGCCACCGCGTGGTACCACCGGCAGCTCGAGCCGGCGCTGCAGCAGCGCGACCTGAACGAGCTGCTGCCGGAAGTGGAGCAGTTCACGATCGACCGGCTGATCCCGGCGCTGAGCCGCGGTGGTGCGCTCGATGACGCATCGCGCAGGGCGATCGCACGCGACATCGCACGCTACAGCGGCCTTTCCGAGCAGGTCGTGCTGCAGCACAACCTGGCGGTGCCGACGTCGTTCTTCTGGAAGGAGCTGATGCGTGAGGAGGGGCTGACGGTCGGACGGCTCGACTCGCGCTATCGCGGCATCGACCGGAGCGACGCGGGCGTGCGCTACGACTACGACCCCGCCCTCACGTCGTGGAACCACGCGTTCGCACCCGCGATCAATTACTACCTGCGCGACGTACTCGGCTACGAGACGGACCTGCAGTACTGGCTGTTCGGCCCCGTCCACCCGTGGAATCGCGATGGCGACAACACGGGCGAGAACCTGCGGCAGGCGATGGCCGAGAACCCGTACCTGCGCCTGCTCGTGCAGTCGGGGTACTTCGACGGCGGGACCGACTACTTCAGCGCGAAATACACGATGTGGAACCTCGACCCGAGCGGCCGGCTGCGCGAGCGCATGCGCTTCGAGGGGTATCGCAGTGGCCACATGATGTATCTGCGCAAGGAAGACCTGGCGACGTCGAACGAGCACATCCGCGAGTTCATTCGCAGCTCGATCCCGCCGCAGGGGTTCCCGGCCCGGAACTGATCCGCGCGATGCTGGCCCGCATCTGACACACCCGCACCGGACGAGCCGGCCACACATTGTGGCCGGCATCGCGGCGCTGGCCCGGCCGCGCCGGACCGGTGTGCTCGATCAGTCGCTGCGCACCACAGCGCCCAGCCCCATCGGAATGCCGTAGCGCTCCTCGAGGAGTCCGCGGTGGTGCAGTTCATGGCCGGCCGTGATCCACGCGAGGGCGCGCACGGTGACCCCCACACCGTTCGCCGCTCCCGTTCGTGTCCACGCCGGAGGCGGCAGGTGCCGGAACAGCGCCACCGTCGCCGCACGAACGGCGGTCAGCTCGTCCAGCAGGTCACCGAGCGTGCGCGCGCCGAACTGACCCGCCGGCACGTAGCTGTTCTCATCGAAACCGGGCAGCGGCGTCTGGTCGCCACGTGCGAAGCGCAGGGCGCGGTGGGCGAATACCCGCTCGGCATCGCACAGATGACCGATCGTTTCCTTGACGGTCCACTTGCCTGCAGCGTAGGCGTGCTCCGCGCCCGCTTCATCCAGCGAACGCAGCGGCCCGACCGTCTGTTCGACCTGGCGCGCCAGCGTCGCGGTGATGTCGCCGTCGGGCACCATGCGCACGTACCTGTGATAGTACTCGTCGTATTCGTCTGCCGCGGGGCGAACCAGCCGCACTGCCTGCATTTGTTCCTCCAGGTGGGTGATTCAGAAAAGAGATGCAGCCACAGGTATGACGACGAGGCCTCCGCGATGATGACAATACGGAGGGGCGGATCCGACCGGTGGAATGGTGCGACGCGGGTGAGTTCGCCGCCGCCACCGCACGCGCCGAAGCGCGCGCGCCGATCGAGTCCGCCCCTGTACGACTGTGACACCTTTACTTGTACACCCAAACACTCGCTGCATCAAGGGCGTTCGGGTTCGCACCGTCCGGCAATCGCCGGCACCATGCGTCCGTCAGGTCATCACCGGACGTCCACCAGCTCCAGCTCGAACGTCAGATCCTTTCCTGCGAGCGGGTGGTTCGCGTCGAGCGTGACGCTGTCGCCTTCGACTGCGGCAACGTTCACGACGAACTCCTGTTCGCCCTGGCTCATCTGGAACTGCTGGCCGACCTGAGGCTCTACGTCGTCCGGAAACTGCGCGCGATCGACGCGCAGCATCAGTTCATCACGCCGCTCGCCGTACGCCAGCGCCGCTGGAATGGTGACCTTCTTCGCTTCGCCGGCCGTCATGCCGCTCACGGCTTCGTCGAAACCGGCGATGACCTGGCCACCGCCGACCGTGAACTCGATCGGCTCACGACCCTTCGAGCTGTCGAAGACAGTGCCGTCGTCGAGTGTACCGGTATAATGCACGCGCACGGTATCACCGTTCTGCACCTGCGCCATCAGTCCCCCGTCCGTTCAATGCGAGTACGCTCTCCACGCGAGAGCATCGAAGCCAACTTCGCGCTGATGCAAGGACGGTGCAACCGGCGTCGCGGGATCCACCAGGCCGCGAGGTACGGGACATCATGACACGAGGGGATGACACGAAAAAAGCGCAGCCCGTTTCCGCAGGGCTGCGCTCATGTCGCGTCCGATTGCCGGGAGGACGCAGAACGCTAACGATCCGGTTCCGCGTCCTCGCCGGCCGTCAGCAGGCGCTCGGCGTGTTCCGCGCTGAGCGGCGTCGAGAACAGGTAGCCCTGCGCGAACTTCATCCCGAGCGCACGCAGCTCGTCCAGCTCCTCCGGTGTCTCCACGCCTTCCGCGATCGTGTCCACCGACAGCGAGTTGCCGAGTGCCACGATCGTCTGCACCATGCCGGCGCTTTCGTTGCTCGAGCCGAGGCCGCGCACGAAGCTGCGATCGATCTTCACGTTCGAGAGCGGCAGCTGCTTGAGCTGCTGCAGCGACGAGTAGCCGGTGCCGAAATCGTCCAGCGAGATGCGGATGCCCCGCTCCGCCAGGGCACGCAGCACACCGAGCGCGTGGTCCGGCGCGTAGTTCACCGCGGTCTCCGTCAGCTCCAGCCGCAGGCAGGCCGGATCCAGGCGCGTCTCCGCCAGGACCTCGTCGATCCGCACCAGCAGGTCCGGCTGCACGAACTGGCGCGTGGACAGGTTCACGCTCATCGTGGTGCTGCGCATGCTGTGCGGAAACCTCTCGCGCCATGACTGCATCTGCCGGCATGCCTCGCGCAGCACGTACCAGCCGATCTCGACGATCACGCCCGACTGTTCCGCGACATTGATGAACTCGCCCGGCAGCAGCGTACCGCGTCGCGGGTGCCGCCAGCGCACAAGCGCCTCCATGCCCGTGACGTTACCGGCATCGAGCGCGATCACCGGCTGGTAGTGCACGGAAAACTCGCTCCGCTCGATCGCATCGCGCAGGTCCGACTCGAGCTGGAGCTGTGACAGCGCCCGCCGATGCATCTCCAGGTCGAAGATCTCGTAGTGAGCCCGGCCCGACGTCTTCGCCCGGTACATCGCCGCATCCGCATCGCGCAGCACGTCGTCCGGCGTGTCGTAGCCGCTGGTGCTGAGCGCGATGCCGATGCTCACCGTGACGGGCACGTCGCGGCCCTGCACGACGAACGGCGTCTTCAGCGATTCCAGAATCCGCTCGGCCACACGCGTCGCATCACTCGCATCGCTGATCGCATCCACGATGATCGCGAACTCGTCACCGCCCAGGCGCGCGATCGAGTCGTCCTGCCGCAGGCACTCCTCCAGCCGCTGCGACACCGACTGCAGCAGCTCGTCGCCCGCCGCATGGCCGAACGTGTCGTTCACGAGCTTGAAACGGTCCAGGTCCAGGAAGAGAACCGCGAAACGATACCCGGTGCGGCGGCGCACGTGACGCAGCACCCGCTCCAGACGGTCCATGAACAACAGACGGTTCGGCAGGCCGGTGAGTACGTCATGGAAGGCACTGTGAATGAGCTGCTGCTGCGTACGACGATGCTCCGTCACGTCATGCAGCGAGATCAGGAAGCCGCCCTGGCCGTCGCTGCGCGGGTACGCCGCCGTCAGGCACACCACCGCGGCGCCGTCCTTGCGCCGCAGCCGCAGCTCCTGCTCCGGCAGATCCGAACCCGGACGCAACGCATGCGCGACGCGCGCACGATCCGCATCATCCAGCAGCAGGTCCGGAAGCCGTGCGTCACACAGCTCCTCTTCCGTATAGCCGAGCAGCAGGACCACTGCCTCGTTTACCTGCACGATCAGGCCATCGCCGCCCGTGATCATCAGACCATCACGCGCGTGCGCGAACATGCGGCGATAGTCCTCCGCAGTCACGACCCGCTCCGGCGGGACACGCGACGGATGCCGCATCAGCGTCGATGGACCAAACGTGTCGAAGATTTCCACGGCGTACATGCCTTACCGGGTCATCCTGCCCGCGCCTGCTTCGGCGCCGGTGCGGAGCGTCGTTGCTCCTCTTTGCCTGGTTCCGGGGAACCCCACGTCCTTGCCAGCCGGGTGCCACCACATCCGGCCCGCCCCCAACCCGCCGTCACAACGCTGTAGCTACCGGCAGGACTTCACGTTATCGTAACAACATCCATTCGGCACGGCCTGTCGCATCCCCACGACGACCTCCGGACCGATGGGGGACATTGTTGGACCGGCGCAACACCACGCGGCCGGGCGGCGATCGCGCCGCCCGCCGCCAGGACGAGTCGAGCAGAGTGTATCAGAGCCCGAAAAAAATGGTGAGCACCGGCTCCCCGCCCGCTGCCCGGCACTGCCCGTTTCGGGCCTGTCAGCCGGCGCGACCAGTGACACCACCCTCGTAACCGGCCTGATACCAACGGTTTTTGCAAAATGAAATGGCCGGCCGCTGCGGTTTGCAAACGGAATCCTTGCCCGACATGGGGGTGGGGTCTAGCTTGGATTCGGACCCCGGACGCAACCATGAGCGGTCGATGATGACACGATACCGAACGGACCATCAGTTCCGGCGCATCGGGCTAGTTGCGTTTACGATTGCGCTGCTCGGCTGGCCGAGCGACACATCGGCGCAGCGGGCGTTTGTGCTGAATGCGGTGCCGAGCGTGCGCGACGCGTTTGCGGCGCCGGCGCCGCCGCCGATCCTGGATCGGGCCTACATGCGCGACCAGCTTCGCTATCCGCGGGTGGTCGAGGCGTGGGTGTCGAAGCGCTTCAACGTGATCGACATGTTCGAGGCGCAGGGTGTGACGTACCCCGCGGCCGAGGTCTTCCTGCGTGTGTTCAAGAAGGAGCGGGCGGTCGAGCTGTGGGCACGCTCACCGAGCCAGGGCGAGTTCACGCTGATCAAGTCGTACGAGATCTGTGCGCTGTCGGATCTCGGCCCGAAGCGTCGCCAGGGTGACGGCCAGACGCCGGAGGGGTTCTACTGGGTGGACTTCCTGAACCCGCAGAGCGAGTACTACCTGTCGATGCATGTGAACTACCCGAACGCTGCGGACCAGCTGGTAGGCCGTGGCGGGAGGCTGGGTGGTGACATCTTTATCCACGGCGACTGTGTCACCAATGGCTGCATCGCGGTGACGGACGAGTCGATCAAGGAGCTGTACTGGATCGCGGTCGAGGCGCGTGCCGTTGGCCAGTCACGCATCCCGGTGCACATCTTCCCGACCCGTCTGGACGAGCAGAACATGGCGCGCCTCGCGCGTGTGTACCGTGAGCAGCCGGGCCTGGTCGACTTCTGGCGCCAGCTGCGCGGTGGCTACGAGCACTTCGAGCGTACGCGCCAGCTGCCGGACATCCGCGTCAGCTCACGCGGCCGCTACCTGATGCCGGGCGAGGTGGACGAGCACGACGGATCGGTCCGCGTGCTGGGCGAGCGTGTCGCGAGCACGTCGACGACGTTGAGCGTGGAAGCGCAGCGTGCGCATGCGGCGCAGGCCGCGGCGCCGCGTCCGAGCCTGCGTCAGGACTCGCGTTTCGTGCTGGGCCAGCCGGTCAGCTTCGCGCCTGGCGCGGAAGCAGGCGATTCGGTCTTCGTCGGAGGCAGCCAGCGTTGAGCGGCCGCGACGGGACGTTCTGCTAGACGATACACGCCGCCGCGGCCCGTGAGGTTGCGGCGGCGTCGTCGTTCGGGCGTTTACCATTCCGTGCCATGGGTCCGACAAAGACACGCATACAATTACGCCAGGTTGCGACGACGCTGACGATCACGCCCGGAGCCGACGGTGTGCTGCAGCGCCTGCTCGAGCGCGCGCTGGAGCACACTGAAGCGGACGCCGCGTTCGTCGAGCTGGCTGGTGACAGTGAGCGCCCGGCCGAAGTCGTCGCGACGTGCGGTGCGGCCGCGCCGGAGGTCGGCGCGACGCCGCCGTATCCGTATCCGCGCACGCTGGCGCAGGTGCGCATCCCGGTTGGCGGAGCGGGCACGGTCGACGAACGCGCGAACGGTTCCCTCGTGCTGCTCGGCGTGCCGCCAGAGGCGGGTGCGCTCGTTATTGACGAAGCGCTGCAGCCGCTGCTCGATCTTGCCGCCGATGCGCTCGCTGTGCGGGTGATGGCGAGCGAGCTCGAGGCGCGGCGCAGCTCGCTGGAGCAGGCGATCGACGAGCGCTTCCGCCTGATCAGCGGCATCACGTACGAGCTGCGCGAGACCCTCGGCGCCGCGAGCGAGTACGTGCAGCTGCTCGACACGGAGACGGAGCTGACGCAGCGCCAGCGCGACTACATCGAGTCGAGCCGGCGCACGATGTCGGCTGGCCTGCGGCTGATCGGTGACCTGCTGGAGCTTGCGCGTGTCGAGGCGGGTCGGCTGCCGGTCCAGCACGAGCCGACCAGCGTCGGTGCCCTCCTGCGAGACCTTGCCCGTGACCACCGGCTCGCGTCCGCGACATACGGTGTGAACATCGCGATCGACGTTCCACGCGAGCTTCCGATCGTGTTCACCGATCCCGATCTCGTCGGCCAGATCCTGGACACGCTGCTGTCGAATGCGGTGCGCTATACGCCGCCGAACGGAGAGATCCGTGTCACTGCGGACGTGCAGCGCGGGCGTCGTGCGGGTGATCCGCTGCGCTGGCTGCGCGCAACGATCACGGACACGGGGCCGGGTGTGGACGGTACGTACGACGTGTTCGAGGCGGTCGAGCGGGTGAGCGGCGGCCGTGGTGCGCCCGGCTTCCGCCTCGCCATCAGCCGCAACGTCGCACGCCTGCTCGGTGGTGACCTGACGCTCGAGCGCGAGCCGGGCACAGGCGCGAGCTTCTCGCTCTGGCTGCCACTGCCCGACTGATCGGGCGACGACGGATCAGGCGACAAATGCGGCCGCCGCGCTCGCGGCGACCTGTACGGTGAGGTTGTCGAGGCCGTGGTTGCTGACGGCCTCGACGAGTGCGCCCGCTGTTGCTGCGGCGGCGCCCACGCGCAGCGCGGTGGTTGCATCGAATCCTGCCATCAGCCCGCCGAGCGTTGCCGCCAGTGCACCGACGAGCAGCACAGCCGCACTGCCTTCCCAGCTGCGCGTTGCTGCTACATCCGCGAGCGATGGTACGCGGTAGCGATGGCGGCCCCACCGACTGCCGACCGGCTCACCCACCGCGTCGCCCCAGCCAGCCATCAGGTAGCCGGCCCAGGCGTACGCGGGAAAGAGCAGGTTGGAGAGCACGCCGCCGAGCGCCGTCGTCACGAGCGGCACGACGATGAACAGCGTGCGGCGCGGCGCATCGTTCGGTCGTGCGAGTGCCTCGTAGAACGGATGCTCATCGCCGCGCCACACGGCGAACAGCACGATCAATGCGACAATGGTTCCGAATACGACGACACCGCCCACGCCGGACACCAGCTGGATCACGCTCGCCGCGGTGAAGATCGTGAAATGGAAGACCTTGCGTGTGTATGCGGTGCGAACGCCGCGCGCCCGGAGGTACGACGCGAGAGCGGCCGCTGCCGCGCCGACCAGCAAGGCAACCGGCGCGACCACGAGGATCGTGTCGATGGACGGCACGAAGCGGGTGAGCCAGTGCGGCAGCATGCCTCCCGATGCAGCGGACAGGAAACGTTTCGCGGCGCCGTCCGGATGAACGGCGCCGCGATTCCCTGACCCGCTTCCGGTTCGATTACTGA
>CAYLME010000009.1:19418-41455 GCA_964384585.1 uncultured Gemmatimonadaceae bacterium
ACGGCGCCGCGAATCTACTGTGCTTCGGAGGCGTGTGACAGCATCGTGTCGGACCGCCCGCTCGATGCACCGATGCGGGCCGGCCCGGAGCGATCAGCTATGGACTTCGAAGCCGCTCTCCTCCAGCTCGTGGGCCGCGACGGTCGCCTCGTCGCGGACGATCTGGCCGTCGAAGAGATGGATCGTGCGATCGGCGTTGCGCGCGTAGCGCGGGTCGTGCGTGACCATGCAGATCGTCGCTCCCTCGTTGTGCAGCTCCTTCAACAGCGACATCACCGCCTCGCCGTTCTTCGAGTCGAGGTTGCCCGTCGGCTCGTCGGCCAGCAGGATGAGCGGCTTGCCGACGATGGCGCGCGCGACCGCGACACGCTGCTGCTGACCGCCGGAGAGCTGTGAGGGGTAGTGCTTCGTGCGGTGTGACATGCCGACGCGCTCGAGTGCCTCCTGGACGCGCTCCTTGCGCTCGCCACTGCTCATGCCGCGGTACGTCAGCGGCAGCTCGACGTTCTCGTATACCGTCAGGTCGCCGATCAGGTTGAACGCCTGGAAGACGAAGCCGATCTCACGGTTGCGGACACGCGCGCGCTCGCTCGCGGAGAGGTCGCTGACGTCCTTGTCATCGAGCATGTATGTGCCGTCCGTCGGCGAATCGAGCAGGCCCAGCAGCGATAGCAGCGTCGTCTTGCCGCATCCCGACGGTCCCGCGATCGAGACGTACTCGCCCCGCTGAATCTGCAGGTGAACTGTCGCCAGCGCGTGCGTCTCCACCTCGTCGGTATAGAACACCTTGCTGACACTCTGCAGGTGAATGAGGGGCTGCGTCATCTGGTCCATCGTGACTCTCCTGTGCTCGCCTGAGCTCTGGTTGACACTGCTCTCGATTCTGGTTTGACACTGCTAGCGCTCATAGCGCTGCAATGCCGGCTATCCCGGGGCCGCGGCATCACGGCAAGATCCTCGAACCAACCACTCCCGCCCGTTACTGCACCCGCACGCGCGGATGGCTGTCCCACTGCGACATGTCCGACAGGATGACGACGTCGCCTTCCTGCAGTCCGCCGCGAATCTCAATCGTGTTCACGGAGTTGCGGCCGAGCTGTACGGTGACACGGTCCGCCACGCGGAAATCGGGCGCCACCTTGAACATGCCAACGGATGATTCCGGGTTCCCGAAGGCGGGCCGTCCGACGAACAGCACGTCGGGCAGCCGCTCGATCTCGATCGTCCCGTCGACCGACAGATCCGGCCGTGCACCGGGCGGAAGATCGCCGTCGAGGGCGATGTCCACGCCGACCGACCCGTTCTGCGACGCCGGGTCAATGCGCACTACGGTGCCCTGCACGATTCCGTTTCGCGTGTCGATCCGCGCAAGCTGGCCCAGCGTCACGTCCTTGGCCTGGACCTCCGGGATGCGCAGCTCAGCCTTGAGCCGGCCGGGCTGGACCACGCGGGCCAGGGTTATGCCGGGGTTGACCCACTGGCCGATCTCGAGATCGAGATGCTGGAGCACGCCCTCGCTGGGCGAGACCACGTTCATCGACTCCAGCTCCTGCTGCCGGAACCGCACGATGCTGCGCAGTCGTTCGACCTGCGCCTGCTGTGCGGAGATCTGCTCCGCGAGCTGCTCGCGCATCAGGCCGAGTCGCTTCTTCTCGACGTCGAGTCGGACCTCGTTCTCGTGCAGCGCATCCTTGCGGGCGTCCGCCTCGTTGCGGGCGATCAGCCCTTTCTCGGCCATCTCGTCAGCCGAGCGTGCATCACGGACCGCTGTATTGTAGAGCGACTGAACCTGGGCGATGGTTGCTTCCTGGTTCAGGATCTGGGTCTCGAGCGTGGAACGCTGATTGACCAGGTCACTCTCTGCCGCGCGCAACTGCCGCTCGGCCTCGAGCAGCTGCAGCTGCACGTCGGGGTTGCTGAGTCGCAGCAGCGGTGTTCCGGCCTGCATCACGGTGCCCGGGCGCGCGAAGATCTCGTCCACGCGGCCGGCCGTGATCGCCGGGATCAGCCAGATGTCCTCCGGTACCAGTGTACCGGGGCCGCGCACCTCGCGGACCATCGGCCCGCGCTGCACGGTGTCCACCCAGATCGCAGCGCGCTCGACACTCGGCGGCGCCGGCTTCAGGCGCGAGAGGCCCAGTGTGATCAGCGCGGCGAGGACGACACCGCCTGCGATGTAAAGGGGCTTCCGCTTGCGCTTCGGGTTTGCGCGGGGCTTGTCCATTTCTCTTCCTCTAGTCTGAGTCCGCCGCGCTCAGCGCAGCGGCTCGCCGACCGCGGCTTCCAGTGCCGCGAAGTTCTCGTGGAACATGTAGAGCGCATTCAGATGCGCATTGTCTGCTTCCGCCTTCGTCGCCTGTGCCTGTGCGAGCTCGACGATGTCACCGGCGCCCAGGCGGTAGCGCTCACGCGCGAGCTCGAGCTGCTCCGCCGCCGCCGATACGTTTCGCTCCTCGATGGCGACCGTGCGATACGATGTCACGAGTGCGACGTACGCCTCGGACACCGCCGTGCGCCGCTCCAGCTCCTCGGCACGCCGCTGGTGGCGCGCATCATCGGCCGCACTGCGTGCCTCCTGCAGCTGCCGCTCGCGCGTGAAGCCATTGAAGATCGGAAAGCTCAGCGATAGCGTGACCGTCGCCGGGTTGCTCGTGAAGTTGAACGGGAACACATCATTCGCCGCGAGCAGGCGCTGCTCGTCGTCGGGCGTGAAGTCGTACTCGGAACAGTTGGCCGGCGCGTCACCGAGCAGTGCACCGATGCGGTTTCCGTACACGCAGTTGGCCTGCAGCCGCGAGAACGTCGAGCGTGCATCGTCGATCAGTGCCTGGTCGTCACCCGTCTGGCGGGAGTACCCGCTCAGCCGGCCGGCCAGTCGCAGGGATGGCAGGTACTGCATCTTCGCGGCGCGAGCGCCCGCAACGCCCGCGCGCTCCGATGCACGCGCGGCGACGAGCTGCGGATGCGACGCGAGCGCGCGCTCGGTCAACTCATCCAGCGTCCATGTCGGCTCGAAGATCTCGAACGTGCTCGCCAGCTCGAGTGGCGCATCGGGTGCAATGCCGAGCGTCTGGCTCAGTCGCAGTAGCTCCGTATGCGCGGACTGCTCCGCCTGCAGCAGAGCAACCTCCGCACGACCGCGCGTGACCTCGGCGTTCGTAACGTCGAGTCGCGGCGCGGCGCCGGACTCGAACTGGCCGGCGGCGAGGTCGTAGCTCTGCTGGGCCGACTCGAGGTTCTCCCGCGCAAGACGCACCCCGTCGCGTGCACGCAGCGCCGCCAGGTAACGCTGCGTCACCTCCGTCGCGAGCGTGAAGCCTGCCGCATCGACCTGCGCCGATGTCGCCTTCCGGTTCGCACTCGCACGCGCAGCCTCGAACAGCGTCGCGCCGCTCAGCTCGATGGCACCCTCGAGGCCGTAGCTCGAGTAGTATGACGACGGCACCTTGCCGACACCCAGGTCCGCACCGGTGAGGAATCCGAGGTTGGGCGTTCCTTCCGCGACGTACTGGCCGGCACCGCTCACCGTGACCGACGGCAGGAATGCCGCGTACGCCTCGCGTTGGCGCCAGGCTGCGTCGCTCTCGTCGTTCGCTGTCATCAGGTACGTCGGATTGCCGCCACGCGCGATGTCGATCGCCTCCTCCAGCGTCAGCCGGACGGCGGGTTTGCCGAGCGCCCCGGTTGCGGCCGCAGGGGAATCGGGCGTCTGCTGTGCCGCCGCATCGCCCGCGAGCGCAGTTCCCAGTACGGTGGCCACTACCGCAGCCAGCACACCGCCCGCACGCCGCGAGGGAAGCGTGTATTTCATGTCCTGCTCCTTGATCGATTGGCTTGCGTTGCGGGCCGTACGAGCCTGCCTGTCCGGCGGTTGCAGCACACCCGCATCGCCTGGTGGTCAGGGAAGCCCCGTGCCGCCGCTGACCAACCCCCTAACCCTATGATCGACAGTGGTTTATAATGATTCGTGCGATGCCGCGACGGCCGGATGTGTTCGCATATGGGATCGGCCGTTCCGAGGATCGCGACGGATCGGACGCGGCGGACTGGACCATCAGGGATCGCGGCGGACCGGAGGCGAGGGACCGGACGATCGAGGATCGCGGCGGATCGGACGCGCGGATCCGGATGATTACGGAACCGTCACTACCTCGTGCGCGTGGTGCGCGTTACCTTACGGGCCTCCCCGAGACCATGCGACCAGCGGTTTATTGCGAGTCGAACCAGACGGAACAGCCTGATGAGCGAGGATGCTATGAGGACGCATGAGCGGCGCTTTGCCGTGCGTCGTGTATGCCGTGCGACCATCGTCGCACTGTCGCTGGCGGTCGTGGGCACGGCGGGATGCGACGTGCCGACGGCGTTGCCGCGCTTCGAGAACGTACTGGCGCTGCCGGCACCGGACATTGCCGTGCCGGTCACGGGGTTCCCCGCGCCTGCGATCCCGGTGCGCGTGGACCTGAGCAACGTGGACGCTGATTTCGCTGCGCGCGCGCGCGGCGGCGAGATCGAGTTCACGCCGACCAACCCGGAGGACGGCACGGGCACGCTGCAGGTGACGATTCGGGATGCGGACTCGGATGCAGAGGTCGTGCAGACCGTGACGGTCGATGCGCAGGGCACACCACAGATCGTGTCGATCGGACAGGACGACATGATCGCGTTCCTGGGCGGCGACGTCGAGATCACGGTGACGGGCACCCTCGGTCCCGGTCAGATCCCGACGCGCTCGCTGATCATCGACGTCCTGGTGCGGATCACATTCGAAGTCGGGGGCGAGTGACATGCAGACGCGAACTCTGACTCTGACTGCACGCTCTGGCGCGCTGCTGCTCGTCCTGATCGGTGCAGCGGCCGCGCCGTCGGCTGCGCAGCTCCCGAACGCGTCGACGGCCGCGCTCGGCATGGGCAACAACTACACGGCGGCCGCGCCCGGGTTTGGCGCGCTCGCATGGAATCCGGCGCTGCTGGCGTCGTCACGCAACACGTACGCGTCGATGACCCTGCTGACGACGATGGGCGGCGCCGGCATCGGGCCGATCGAGCTGAGCGACATTGCGGACTACTCGGACCGCGTGGTGCCCGATGCCGTGAAGCGGGACTGGCTCTCGCGTGTCTCGCCTGGCGACGCCGAGCGCGGCACGGTCAACGCAGACCTCACGCTGGGCGCCGCACAGATCGGTCGCTTCGGCCTGCAGGTCACGTCCAGCGTACGCACGACGGCTGACCTCTCGCACGACGTGCTGCAGCTCATCCTGTTCGGAAACGTCGACGACGAAGGTGATCCGGCAAATCTCGATTTCGCCGGTTCCTCTCTCGATCTGGCCGGCTACACCACGTTCGCCGGCGCGTACGCCCACCCGTTCGAGATCATGCCCGGCACGCGGCTGCTGCTGGGGCTGACTGCGAAGTACACGGTGGGTCACATCGTCGTGACTGGCGCCGACTCGCAGGGTTCGGCAGATGCATCCGGCTTCGATATCGCCTTCCCCATCGTGAATACGGTGATCGATCCGGACAGCTTCAAGCTCAACAACGGCGGCGGATTCGGCTTCGATGTGGGTGCAGCGCTCGAGATGGGCCCGCTGACGCTCGGTGCGAGTGTCGAGAACGTCGTGAGCACGTTCGAGTGGCGGATGAACGACCTGCGCTACCGTCCGCTCACGCTCGAGGCCGGCGAGGCCGAGCTGATCGCGGACACGGAGGAGCAGCCGTTCGACAACGCGCCTGCAGCACTGCGCGAGCACCTCGAGAATCTGGACTTCGGTCGCTCTTTCAAGCTGGGCGCCGCATACCAGGTGCGGTCCAACCTCCTGGCCGCAGCGGACCTGCGGCACGGCTCGGCGGATGGCATCGTGACCGGGCCGACGTCGCACCTCGGTGCCGGCGTCGAGTACCGACCGACGCAGTCGCTGCCGCTGCGCGCGGGGGCGGCGGTGATCCAGCTCGGTGACGACAACACCGGCTTTCAGTTCGGCGGCGGTGTCGGCCTGAACCTCGGCGGATGGAACCTGTCGGCGAGTGCGCTGCAGCGGCACACGGATCGCTTTGGCGGCGAGACGATGTTCATGGCCACGATCTTTGCGACGGGCCTGCCATAGCGCTGATGCGAAACTGGCCGCTGCAGTACCGCTGCGGACACTGATGTCGGACCGATCCTGAGTTCCGGATCGAACGAACTGGCGATGGCGCCCCTGCACGGATGAACGTGCGGGGGCGCCCTGTCTTTGCGTGGGCCACGCGGCTTCGAAATTGCCACGGCGGCCTGCCTGCGAAACTCTCGATGGAGCATGGCATGCGGAGTGGATATATCGGTTCGAAGGGGTTGATCCTGGCGCTCACCGTGCTGGCCGGCAGTGCCTGTGCCGCGCGCTCTGAGCCGCCGGCCCTGCCAGAGCCGGATCGTGATGTGGCGGCGCGTGAGGATTCGATTGCACGTGAGCGCGCGCGCGAAGCACGCGAGGCAGCACGGGCCGCGGAGGAAGCACGAGTGCGTGCCCGCGCCGATTCCGTTGCCAGGGCCGACTCGATCGCACGCGCGCGGGTGGAAGAGGAAGCCCGTGCGAAAGCGGAAGCTGCGCGACGCGCGGAGTTGCTCGAAGGAGCGATCCTGCCGCGACGTCGCATCGTCGCGTACTACGGCAACCCCCAGTCGGAGCGCATGGGCATCCTCGGCGAGCTGCCACGCGACCAGCTGCTTGCGCACCTGCGCGACCAGGTGCGCGAATGGGAGCGAGCGGACCCGTCTACACCGGTCGTGCCGGCACTGCACATGATCGCGGTGATGGCCGCCGGTGACTCCGGACGCGACGGCCGCTACCGCGTACGCATGCCCGACCGCGTCATCGAGCGCATCATCAACATGGCCGCGGACGCGAATGCACTCGTGTTCCTCGACATCCAGCCCGGTCGCAGCACCGTACAGGCAGAACTGCCCCGGCTGCTGCCGTGGTTACAGCAGCCGACCGTCCACCTCGCGCTGGATCCCGAGTGGGACATGGGCTCGAACGAAACGCCCGGTCGTCGCATCGGGTCGATGGACGCAAGCACCATCAACCATGCGATCGATCAGCTGGCAAAGCTCGTGGACGAGCATGACCTGCCGCCCAAGATCCTGATCGTGCATCGCTTCACGCGCGACATGGTCCGCAACCCCGACCAGATCAAGGACGACCCGCGCGTGCAGGTCGTGCTGAACATGGACGGCTGGGGTGCGCCCACGCTCAAGAGGTCGAGCTACAACAGCTTCGTCGCGCCGGTCGAAGACGTGCACAAGGGATTCAAACTGTTCTTCAAGAACGATCGTCGTGATGGCAGCAGGTTGATGACACCGGAGGAGGTGCTGTCACTGTCGCCGGCACCGATCTATATCCAGTACCAGTAGGAACGAACAGCATTTCGAGAACGGCGTTTCGAGAAGGCTGGAACGGCATTTTTCCACGGAGGACACGGAGTTAATTCACCCTCTGTGGTTGAAGCGAGTCTCATTGTCTGCGGCATCCGGCGAATGCAAAGGCCCACGGTGTGCTCAACCCTGTGTGGTTGAAGTAGCCCGTTCGATCCGCCCACCGTTAACCCGACACGCATGACAGTGGTCACGGATGCCTGGCGGATTATCGGTCGCCAGCACCGTTCCGCCGCCAACCATCCTCGTGCGGGGAAGATGACTGGCGGGTTATCGGTTGCAGAGACCGATGAGCCGACACGCGTGTCCGATCGGTGTCATGCCTGGCGGGTTATCGGGGATGTGCGTGACGCGCAGGAAGGTCGGTGCGCCCCGGACGGCGGCTGACGAACGGCAACGGTTCGCGCGCCCCGAAGCATTACACAAAGAAAGAATGCGTCCGACGGCAGAGGTGCGGAAACACGAAGATGCACCTCTGTGGACCTCCGTGTACTCCGTGGTAGAAGCAGCCCCGCGTTGAAATGGACTCCGTTCAGCTGTACGTCCGCTCCACGTACTCGTCGAGGATACGCAGGAACTCCTGCACCAGCCCCTCGCCTTTCAGTGTGGTGAACAGCTTGCCGTCGACGTAGACCGGTGCCTTGGGCTCTTCGAAGGTGCCGGGCAGGGAGATGCCGATGTTGGCGTGCTTGGACTCGCCCGGGCCGTTCACGACGCATCCCATGACTGCGAGCTTCATCTCTTCGACACCGGGATGGCGCTCGCGCCATTCGGGCATCTTGTCGCGCACGTAGGCCTGGATGTCTTCGGCCATGTGCTGGAAGAAGCTGGACGTGGTGCGGCCGCAGCCGGGGCACGAGGTGACCTGCGGGGTGAAGCTGCGCAGCTCGAGTGACTGCAGGATCTGCTGCGCGACGAGCACTTCCTCGGTGCGGTCGCCGCCGGGTTTCGGTGTGAGCGAAACGCGGATGGTGTCGCCGATGCCTTCATTGAGCAGAACGGCGAGTCCGGCCGTGGAAGCGACGATGCCCTTGGCGCCCATGCCGGCCTCGGTGAGGCCGAGATGGAGCGGGTAGTCGCAGCGGGCTGCCAGCAGGCGATAGACCGCGATCAGGTCCTGCACGCCGCTGACCTTGGCGGACAGGATGATGCGGTCATGCGGGAGGCCGGTTTCCTCGGCGAGCTGTGCGGAGCGCAGCGCGCTCTCGAGCATCGCGTCGATCATCACGGCTTTCGCGTCCCTGGGCGCCGCGCTCTTCGCGTTCTCGTCCATCAGCTCGGTCAGCAGCTGCTGGTCGAGCGATCCCCAGTTCACGCCGATACGGACCGGCTTTCCGTATTCGATTGCGCACTCGATGATCGTGCGGAAGTTCTCGTCGCGACGCTTGGCGCCGACGTTACCGGGGTTGATGCGGTACTTCGCGAGGGCACGTGCCGTCTCCGGGAACTGGCGAAGCAGCAGGTGCCCGTTGTAGTGAAAGTCGCCGACGATCGGCACGTAGACGTGCTGCTGCTCGAGCAGGCGGACCAGCTCGGGCACGGCTGCGGCGGCCCCTTCGTTGTTGACGGTCACGCGGACCAGCTCGCTGCCGGCGGCGGCAAGTGCTGCGACCTGTGCGGCCGTGGCCCGCGGGTCGGCGGTGTCCGTGTTCGTCATCGACTGCACGACGATTGGATGGCTGCTGCCGACCTTCACGCCGCCGACATCGACAGTGACCGTGCGACGTCGCGCGACGCCGGCGCCCGCGGCCGTTTCCTCGTACTGCGGCAGCACACGCAGTCCGTTTCTGCTGCTCATGCCTGCGCCATCTCCTCGTCGATGGTCGCGAGCGTGGCGGTGCGCGCGCCGGCGCGGATCATCTCGTCCACCGCGCGTGCGACGTCGCCCGGCTGCACGTCGATGCCGCGCACCGCGTCGAGCAGGAGGACCGTGTCGATGTCCTGGTGGAGCGCGTCCAGTACGCTCGCGCGCACGCAGTATTCGGTCGCGAGGCCGCCCACGTAGAGCGTCTCGATGCCCGCCTCGCGGAACCGCTCGCCGACTGCCCTGCCCTCTGCGTCGGTGGCCTCGAAGGCGGAATAGCCGTCGTCGGTCGGACTGGTGCCCTTGGTGACCACGGTCGCGTCGGTCGGCAGCGCCAGGTCGGGGTGGAAGGCCGCGCCTTCGGTGTCCCGGACGCAGTGGGGCGGCCAGGGGCCGCCGCCCCCGTGGAAATGGCTGGTCTCCGGCGGGTGCCAGTCCCGCGACGCGAAAACGGGCAATCCCCGGGCTGCGAAGCGACCGATGTAGTCGTTGAGGACGGGCACCACGGCATCGCCCTCCGGGACGGCCAGGGCGCCGCCCGGACAGAAGTCGTTCTGTACGTCTACCAGCAGAAGCGCGCTCTTTGCCATGGCTCGGTTCCGGGGTTTCGCCCAAACCTAGCCCCGCCGACCGGGCATCGGGAGGGGTGGTGGCCGGAAGCTTGCTCGGGAACTTCCGTGAGATAGCGGTGGAGAAGCACGTTGTCCGGCGCTAGATTTGGAGTTCCTGCACGCGCGAGATCGCGCCGCATCGCGGAAGGTACATGCGCAAGAAGCTGACAACCGCCGGTTCGCTGCTGGTCGCCATTCTGCTGGCGGACATCGTGACGAAGCGGTGGGCGCTCGAATCGCTCTCGCACGGGTACACCATCGATTCGTTCGGTGTGCCGCTCACGCTCGCGTTCAACCGGGGCATTGCGTTCGGCATCGGTATTCCGGACATGGGCCGCTGGATCGTGGTCGGCGCGTCGATCTTCGTGATGATCGTACTGGCCGGCATGCTGCGCGACGCACGGGACAACGATCACGCGCGCATCTTCGCAATCGGCCTGGTATGGTCGGGCGCGCTCGGCAACCTCATCGACCGCGTGCGCTGGGACGCGGGCGTCGTCGACTTCATCGGTCCGATCAATCTCGGCTTCATGCACTGGCCGATCTTCAACGTGGCCGACATGGCGATCACGACCGGCGCGATCCTGCTCGGCCTGTCGCTCTGGCGGGAAGACACGGCGGCCGCGCCTGCACCCGCTGCGCAAGTGCTGGATTCAGGAGAGTAATGGCTACTGAGACGACGAACACCGACGGCATGCCTGCACCCGGTGCGCCCGCGCCGGATTTCACGCTTGCAACAGATGAAGGCAGCGACCTCGCCCTGCGCGACCTGCGCGGGCAGAAGGTCGTGCTCTACTTTTATCCGAAGGATGACACACCGGGCTGCACGAAGCAGGCGTGCGGGCTGCGCGACAGCTTCGGCGACATCGAGAAGGCGGGCGCGCGCGTGCTCGGCGTCAGTCCCGACTCCGTGAAGAGCCACCAGAAGTTCCGCGACAAGTTCGGCCTTCCCTTCACACTGCTTGCCGACGAGGACCACGCGGTCGCCGACGCATACGGCGTGTGGAAGGAAAAGTCGATGTACGGGAAGAAGTACTGGGGCAACGAGCGCACGACGTTCATCATCGACGAGGACGGGCGCATCGCGCACGTGCTGCCGAAGGTGAAGCCCGAAGAGCACGCCGACCAGATCCTGGAACTGCTCTGACACACGACGCGCTGCGCGCCGCCGCGGTGCGCGTGCCGGGCAGTACATCCAACCTGGGCGCCGGCTTCGACTGCATCGGTCTCGCACTCGAGCGCTGGATGGTCGCACGCTACCTGCCGGACGGTGAACCGCTGCGCATCGAGCGCGGCGGCACACTCATCTCGATCCGCACGAACGACCCCGACGATGACCTGCTGCTGCGCGCGTTCCGCGCGGGTCTGCGTGCTCACGGCCTCGAGCATGCCACCGGCCTCGTCCGCGCCTCCTCCGACATTCCCATCGCGCGCGGCCTGGGCTCCTCGGGTGCCGCAGTCGTGGCGGGGCTCGTCCTTGCCGCGGCAGCGCTCGGGCGTGCACTCGATCGCGCAGCCGAACTGGCGCGCGCGGACCAGATCGAGCGCCACCCGGACAATGCAGCGCCATCGCTGTACGGCGGACTCGTCGCGGTCGCGCGCGACCGCGATACACTGCGCGCGATGCCGCTGGCACTCTCCGAAGAGCTTCGCTTCGTGTTCGCGGCGCCGGACGTGGAAGTCGCGACGCGCACTGCGCGCGAAGCGCTGCCAGCGCAGGTGCCGCACGACGTCGCCAGTCGCGGGCTCGGACGCGTTGCTGCACTCGTGCAGGGATTCGCCACGGGTGATCCTGAACTGCTGCGCATCGGTTTCGACGACGAGCTGCACGTGCCCTACAGGTTGCCGCTGATTCCAGGCGCAGCGCAGGCGATGGAGGTCGCACGCGAAGCCGGCGCCTTTGCCGTCACGATCTCCGGCAGCGGCTCCGGTCTGATCGCGGTCACCGCGCCGGATCGCGAGCTGGCCGTGGTCGAAGCGATGGCCAGCGCACTGGGCGGCGGCGTCGCGTTCACGAGTGACGCCGATCGGCGCGGCGTCGTGGCGCTCGAGCAGTGAGCACGCACATGACTTCCGGTTTCAACGCGCCTGGCATCCTCGAGCGCTGGCATGGGCGGCTGCCGATCACACGGGCCACGCCGCGGCTCTCGCTCGGCGAAGGCGACACGCCGCTCGTCCACGCGCCGCAGCTCGCCGCGTGGGTTGGCGTCCAGGACCTGTGGGTGAAGTTCGAGGGCGCGAATCCGACCGGGTCCTTCAAGGATCGGGGCATGGTGCTCGCCGTCGCCAAGGCGATCGAGGGCGGGGCGCACACGGTACTGTGCGCATCGACAGGCAACACGTCTGCGAGCGCGGCTGCCTACGCGGCCGCGGCCGGGATCCGCGCCGTGGTGCTGCTGCCTGCCGACAAGGTCGCAGCGGGCAAGCTGGCGCAGGCGATCGCCTGCGGGGCACGCATCGGGTCCGTGCGCGGCAGCTTCGATGATGCGCTCGCGCTCGCGCGCGCGGCCGCTGAACGCGAGGGCGTCGCGCTCGTCAATTCCGTGAACCCCTTCCGCATCGAAGGCCAGACAACAGGCGCGTACGAGGTCGTGGTCGCTCTCGGCGACGCACCCGACGTTCTCGCACTGCCGGTCGGGAACGGCGGCAACATCACGGCCTGGTGGCTCGGGTTCAGGCGCGAGCACGACGCCGGCCGCCTGTCCCGCCTGCCCATGGTGATCGGCGGCCAGGCCGAGGGCGCAGCGCCATTCGTCCTCGGCAAACCGGTCGATCACCC
This sequence comes from uncultured Gemmatimonadaceae bacterium, assembly GCA_964384585.1. Taxonomy (GTDB): domain Bacteria; phylum Gemmatimonadota; class Gemmatimonadetes; order Longimicrobiales; family RSA9; genus DASTYK01. The sequence continues at coordinate 32,018 of CAYLME010000009.1, forward strand.
GGAGACCATCGCCACTGCGATCCGTATCGGCCGGCCGGCCACATGGGAACCCGCCATCGAGGTCGTGCGCTCGTCCGGCGGTGCGTTCCGCGCGATCTCGGACGAAACGATCCTCGAGGCATGGCGCGCGATTCCGCGCCTGACCGGCGTCTTCTGCGAGCCCGCTTCGGCAGCCGGCGTCGCGGCGCTGCGAGCCGCGGCAGGCGCTGGCCTCGTCGAGCCGACAGCTTCGTGCGTGTGCGTGCTGACCGGGAACGGCATGAAGGATCCGGATACCGCAACGGCCGCCATGACGCCGGAGCGCGTGGACATCCGCGACGAGCGCGACCTGGACGCACTGCTCCGCTAGGCGCCAGGACAGGGTCCTACCCATCACGACCATGGGCGCATGGCGCGCCCCGGCCCCAGGACATCCATCCGCTGCGCCCCCCCCGCCCGCTCCTCTCCTCACGCCCGCGCACGCGCGTGACATTGATTCCAGAGAGATTCCAGAGGTGCGCGAAATCGCGCATCGGGGTGCGCGAAACCGCGCGATTTTCGGCCTCCCGGGTACCACGCCTCCAGTCGTCATTATTCATTTCTCATTCTCTCCCAACAGTTTCTAGTATTCTGGCCTGTTCGGTCCGGAACGTGTCATAGAGAGGGTCGGCAGCCCGAAGGAGGCGGCCGGACCAGACGGAGGGAACGATGACAAACGCAACGATGGCGGCTGAAGGCCGCACTGGTGCTGGTCTCCGGACCGGCGTAGGACTGGCAGGACGGGTGGCACTGACCTTCGCAATCGCGGGCGGCGTGCTGCTGGGTGGCGTTTACATGGCAGTAATGACGCTGCTCGGGCAGATGAGCGCCCATGCGGTGTTGCTGACCGCGGTGCCGCTTTACGTGGTCGGTGTGGTGCTGGGCTTCGTGCATGGCGCCGTGCTGGGGGTGTTCGGTCGAGGGAATGTCGCTCGTGAGGAAGGACTCCGCGGCGTCGCACTCGCAGGTCTCTACACTCTGCCGCTCGCGACGATCGCCTTCCTGCCGACTGGCTGGATCGCGATGACGCAGGCCGCGCTGTACGTCGGTCGGATCGGCGCCCTGGTGGGCACGGTGGGAGGCTGGGTGGTCGGTGCGGTGCTGGTCGCACTCGCAGCCCGGCACGGATGGCAGGCGATGCAGAATGCGCTCGTGCGGTGGCCCGAGCGCAAGACCGGCGGCGTACTCGTCGGTGCGGCGTACGTCGCACTGGTGATGCTTCTACTAGTTGACGCGCCTGCCTTCTTCGGCCTGCGTGTTCGCGCCACGGCTCTCGGTGCGGTGCTCGGCGGCGGTCTGCTCACGGTGTGGATCGTGGTCCCGCTGGTCGCGGTCGCACTGCGCACACTGCGTCGTATGCCGCAGCCGCGGCCGCTGGTGGGGCCGGAGGAGAATCCGCGGGTCATCGGTGACCTGGCCATCGGCCTGGTCGCAGGAGCGGCGCTCGCGCTGGTGGTAGCACCGTTCGCTGCAGCGCCCATCGCTGCGCCGATCGCGGCCGAGTTCGGCGTGACCACGTTGCTGGTCGCAATCGGCCGTGCGCTGATCGACGAGGTCGTGCTCCGGCTGGGCGTGGTCACGGGCGTCGCATGGCTGCTGCTCCGTCGGCGCTACACTCCGACCGAGGCCGCCGTCTTCGCGATCATCGCAGCCGCGGTGGTGCAGGTGGTGCTCTACCTGCCGGCAGTGGTCGACGTCGGGTTCCCGGGCGTGGCAGGGCTGGCGTACGTGGCACTGGCAGTAGTGATGCCGGCCCTGGTCTTCGGCACGCTCTACTGGAAGCGCGGCCTGGGCGCGGCGATGGCCGCGAACGCGGCAGCGGTGGTGGTCCTGGCCGCGGTGGTCGCATTCTGAACCGGACGCGCCCGCTGATCGGGGCGTAACGGGGAGCAGGGCAGTAAACGAGATGAGCCGACTGGTCCGGCTTGGCGGGTCGCGTAGGGAATCACCCCACGCGGCCCGCTCTCTTTTGCGGGTGCGCGAAAACGCGCACCTGCCTATGTTCGCACCTGTACGGGAGCGAGCACGCAGGGCCGCACTTCCGGAACGCATCGACGCATGAGGTGGCCTGCCCCGAGGCCGCGAGCAGTAGCGCCGCAGTAGCTCCGCCCGCGTGAGAGGAAGGGATGAGCTGGACGAGGCGAATTCGCACGCTGCCCCTACGCCGCAAGGTTCTGGTCACCGTAGCGGGGGCGGCCGCCATTCTGCTCGGCATCACGACCTACCTTTCCTTCGGTTACTGGCACGCGGAATCGATTGCCGCCGCGGAGGCGCAGGCGCTGCTGGCAGCGTCGTCGGTACACGTACCGGTGGAGCAGGCGTTGCGTGCAGGTCGCACGGAGGATGCGCGCCGGGTGCTGCGTCGTCTGACGACGTCGTCGGCAGTCACTGGCGCACGCGTCTACGGTACCGGCGGCCTCATCGTCGCGTCGGCCACGTCGTCGGAGGAGGGGCAGCGGCGGGCCGGTCTCTGGCTGCCGGACGCGGGCACTCTCGGCGCAGCGGGTGTTGCACGCATTGAAGGCGACGTGCGCGTGCGTGCGTTCATGCCGCTGCGCATACCGGCGGATGCGTTGCTCGAGGTCGAGTTCTCGCTCGAACCGCTGCAGAGCGCGATGACCCGCGGCTCCCGTCTCGCCGCCGCGCTGCTGTTCGTGTCGCTGCTGCTGGTCGCGGCCGTAGTCTGGCTGATGCTGGAGCGCGAAGTGATGCAGCCGCTCGAGCGGATGCGTGAGCTGATGCACCGGGAGGCACAGGGCGGTGACGAGGTGCGCGCACTGGCGGAGTCCGTTGCCACGCTGATGGAGCGCGAGCAGGCGGCGTCCTCACTCGCCGAGGAGCAGGGTCGCAGGCTGGCGGCGCAGGAGAGTCTTGCGGAGGTGGGACAGCTCGCGGCGGAGATGGCGCACGAATTCAAGCGGCCGCTCGCGACGATGCACACTGCGCTGAACGTGCTCGAGCAGGAGTATGCGCTGGACGGTCGCGCGCGCGACCTGTTCGAGGGTGTGAACGCGCAGATCGGGCACCTGTCCACGTCCGTGCAGGACCTGTTCGCGCTCGCGCGTCCGCTGGCGCCCGGTACAGAAAGCGTGGACATGCGTGAGGCCGCGGACAGCGGGCTGCTCGAGGTGAGCGGCCATCCCGCGCTCGCCGGCATCACGCTGCGACGCAACTATGCGGACGTGCCGCTCTACGTGCGCGGTGACACGCGACGGCTGCAACAGTTGGTGCAGAACCTGGTGCTCAATGCCGCGGAGGCAATGAGCGGCAAAGGCGCGGTGATGGTGAGCGTCGAGCGCGAAGGTGCCGACGTCGTGCTGCGTGTCAGTGACAACGGCCCGGGCATACCCGCCGAGATGGTGGAAAACGTGCTGCGGCCGTTCTACACGACGAAGCCGCTCGGCACCGGTCTCGGGCTCCCGCTCGTCGCACGCATTGCAGACGCGCATGGCGGCACCGTCTCGATCGACAGCCGAGTCGGTGAAGGTACCACGGTGTGTGTGCGGCTGCCGGCGATGCGAGACGATACCGGGAGCGCGGGGTGAACATGGTCCGCATCCTCGTTCTGGACGACGACTCGTTTCTGCGGTCGATCATCGTGGAGCGCCTCGAGCGCGCCGGCTACCTGGTGGACCAGGCGGATTCGCTGAAGCAGGCCCGCGCGCATATTGCGAAGCATGCACCGGACCTGGCACTGCTGGACGTCAAGCTGCCCGACGGCGAGGGCACGGAACTGATCGCCGAACTGACGGCGCTCGAGGTCCCGGTGCTGATGATGACCGCGCATGCTACGGTCTCGGCCGCGGTCGAAGCGTTGCATCGCGGCGCGCGCGATTATCTCGAGAAGCCGTTTTCGCTCGACCGCCTCGAGGCGGCGCTGTCGCGGCTGCGCGAGATGACGACGCTGCGGCGCGAGGTGCGCGAGCTGCGCGAGCGCAGTGCGGGCGGCACGATGATCGGCAACAGCCCGGCAATGCGTCAGGTGTTCGCGCTGGTCGAGCGGATCGCGCCGGCCGATACTTCGACGGTCCTCATCCTGGGTGAGACGGGCACGGGCAAGGGTGTGCTCGCGCGCGCGATCCACCGGCTGAGTCCTCGTGCGGACGGGCCGTTCGTGACCGTGACGTCCAGTGCGCTGGCCGAGACGATCATGGAATCGGAGCTGTTCGGCCACGAGAAGGGCGCCTTCACGGATGCGCGCACGATGAAGCGCGGCCTGGTCGAGCTGGCCGACAAGGGTACCCTGTTCCTCGACGAGATCGGCGAGTTGTCGCCGCGGCTGCAGAGCAAGCTGCTGCAGTTCATCGAGGATCGTACGTTCCGGCGCGTGGGCGGGACGCATGACCTGCGCGTCGATGCCCGGCTGGTCACTGCTACGAACCGCGACCTGGAAGAGGAAGTGCGGGCCGGCCGGTTCCGCGCGGACCTCTACTACAGACTGTCCGTGCTGCCGCTGCGGCTGCCGCCGTTGCGCGAGCGACTGAGTGATGTGCCGGATCTCGCGAAGCTGTTCATCGACACGTTCAACCGCGAGTTCGGCCGCCGCGTCCGCGGCCTCTCGCCCGAGGCGCTCGAGATCCTCGGTGCGTACCACTGGCCCGGGAACGTTCGTGAGCTGCGCAACGTGATCGAGCGCGCAGTGCTGCTCGCCGACCAGGAATGGATCGAGCCGGCACAGCTGCCACCCGAGCTGACGGGTGGCACGCGACCGCACACCGGCATCACGATCGGGCCGGACGGCATCGATCTCGAAGGTCTCGAGCGCGCCCTGCTCGAGGAAGCACTGCGTCAGGCAGGCGGCAACCAGACCGAAGCCGGTCGCTTGCTCGGCCTGAGCCGGCACCAGATCCGGAACCGGCTGAAGAAGTACGAAAAGGAGGAATGAGCGGATGCAGAATGCGCCCGGCAGAACCATGCGCCTGCTGATCGTCGTCGGTCTGCTGATCCTTGTCGTGCTGTCCGCGATGTGGATCGCCACGATCTGGACCGCACCGCCGCGCGATGTTGCGCGCCAGGCACGGCTCGAGATGCGTCGCGAAGCGCGAACCCCTCCGCTCGAGAACCGGCTGAGCGCGCGCGAGGTGGCCGAGCTGCCGCCGCCGCTCACGGAAATGCCGACGTGCCAGAGCTGTCACGGCGAACTCGAGCTGTTGCGCCAGCACACGGAGAGCGTGGCCGAGGCACGCACGCTGCTGGTGCCCTTCGCCGACGTGCAGGCGTCCGCACACGGACACATCGGCTGCGCGGAATGCCACACGAACTTCCGCACGTTCCCGCATCCGCCGTCCGCCGCCACGCAGACGTGCGCAGACTGCCACACCGACGAGCACGCCGACTGGCAGAACGGCGCGCACGCGGGCATCACTGCAGACGATGGCGGCCTCGCGGCCGACGTCGCGGAGTGCTCGTCCTGTCACACCGTGCACCAGGTCGAGAGCGTGCGCACGCTGCTGACCGAGCCGGGGGCCCAGGCGATGAATGCGCGCTGCATCTCATGCCACCGCGATGCGGAGCTGCCGGCACACAACCCGCACGTGCAGGCGGTCCCGTGCGCGGGCTGCCATGCGCCGCATGACACCGGCTCGCCTGCGGATCCGCAGTCGGAGCTCGGACCGGCCAACATTGCCGGGACGTGCGGTGCATGTCACGCCGAGGCCCTCGATGACTGGCGGGTGGATGTCCACGGCGATGCGGACCTGGCGGCCGCAGCGCGCGCGCATGACGACCGCACGGAGCCGGCAGGCGACGGCACCCCGGCCACGTGTACTGCATGCCACGGCGGTCACGAGATGTACGCGCCCGCAGACACTGCGTTCGTGGTGCACAGCGTGCAGGCCTGCGGTACATGCCACGAAAAGGCAGTGTCCACATGGGCCGCGTCGTATCATGGCCAGGCCGTCGAGCTGGGTTCCGCGGTGTCGGCGACCTGCTCGGACTGTCATGGCGCACACCGGGTCTATCCCGACGAGCACGAGCAGTCGCTCGTGCACGCGAGCAACCTGATCGAGACCTGCGGCCAGTGCCACCAGTATGCACGCGAGCAGTTCGTCGCGTATGACTCGCACCCGGATCCGTTCAATCCGGATCGCAACATCTGGATCACGGCGTCCTTCTTCTTCATGAACGGATTGCTCGTCTTCGTGCTGCTCGTGTTCGGCGCCCAGACGCTGCTGTGGTGGCGCAAGATCAACCAGGAACGAAAGCACGGACACGGCCACGGCTCGCACGCACACGGGGAGGGCGAAGGCTGATGAGTACGATCGAGCAGAACGCCGCGCTCGACTCGGCGCAACGCGGGAGAGGCCCCTACTTCTGGCGCTTCAACCTGTTTCATCGCTGGATCCACGCGATCGCGATGATCTCGTTCTACGTGCTGATCCTGACGGGCATCCCGCTCGCCTTCTCCTGCGCGCCATTCGCAGGGCCGCTGATGGAGTTCTGGGGCGGCGTCGAGCGGGCCGGCCGCATCCATCGCACGGCCGCGGTGATCATGGTCGCCTATACCGTCGCTCACATCACCTATGTCACGGTCGGCTTCTTCCGCTCACGCAACAAGAAGAAGTGGCTGGTGGGTTCCGACACGCTGCTGCCGGGACTGCAGGACGGGAAGGACTTCATCCAGATGTGGAAGTACTTCTTCGGGAGGGCGGAGCGTCCACAGTTCGGGCGCTACGGCTATCTCGAGAAGATGGACTACTTCGGCGAGATCTGGGGCTTCATCGTCATCGGCGGTTCGGGCTTCCTGCTCTGGTACCCGGAGTTCTTCGGACGGCTGCTGCCCGGCTGGCTGTTCAACGTCGCCACGGTGTTCCACATGTACGAGGCGATGATCGCGTCTGCGTTCCTCTTCACGATCCACTTCTTCAACGTGCACCTGCGACCGGACAAGTTCCCGCTCGACGCGGTGATGTTCACGGGACGCGCGACGAAGGAATACATGCTGGAGGAGCATCCGGCGCTGGCGCCCGAGCTGCAGGCGGCGCAACAGATGCCGGTCAGCGACATCTCGATCCACGATCGCGTTGCACCGGCGCCATCGCGCACACAGACCCTGATCAGCGTCATCGGCGGCTTCATCGCCTGGGGCGTCGGCATCTTCACTATCGGGATGATCCTATGGGCCGCTCTCTGCTGACCGCGTTCCTGCTCGTGCTGACCGCCGCGTGCGGCGGTAGCCCGCAGGACGCGCTGGAGCCGACATCGACCGACGAGACGAGTGCCGCGCAGGCACGCGCTGCGGATCCGCATGCCGACGTGTCGTGCGCCGGCTGTCACCGTGGGACTGCACTCTCAGGCCGGTTGGGCGCCGTGCCGCGCGAGGCATGCGCGACATCCGGCTGTCACACGGACGACGGGCCCGCGCAGGTGACGGTCGCGAACGCGACGTTCCATCATCGTGATCACGGCCGCACGACCGACATCCAGCCGACCTGCGCCGGCTGTCATACGCACGAGAGCGGCGAGGAACCGCTGGTCGCGAGCGTGGATGCATGCGCGCTCTGCCACATCTCCGCCGTATCCGGTACGGACGAGCTGGCCTGTCGGACCTGCCATGTTTCACCGGACCATACCGCGCTCACGAGCCAGGCAGTGCCGGTCGCACACTCGATGCTGCCGTCGCTCGAGGCCGGCTGCGTGCGCTGCCACTACGACGTCGCGGAAGCGACCACAGTAGTACAGCCTGAACGCTGCGCATCATGCCACGCGAACGCGCAGCAGGTCATTGCGCGCGGCACGGGCGTGGACCTGCATCCGTCGCACGGCGGCGTGAGCTGCACTTCCTGCCACGAGGCAGGCATGCACCAGGTGCGCGCGATGAGCTCGGCGGTGGCGCTCGTGTGCGCGGACTGCCACACCACCGCGCACGACGTCGCTGCCGCAGACTTCCCGTCGAGCATGACGTGCACCTCATGTCACGCGAACGAACACTTCGCGCAGCAGCAGCTGCTGCTCGGGATGCTGCCGACCGGTGACGGCGCACCGAGCGCGAAATTCATTGCCGGCGTGACCTGCCGCTCGTGTCACATACCGGAAGGCGCGCCGGAGACCGGCGAGCCGATTCGCGGCACCGCGCAGGCATGCGCGAGCTGCCATCCGAACGAGTACGAACGTGTGCTCGACTGGTGGCTGGCAGGCGCCCGCCAGCGGGCCGCACGAGCACGCAGCTATCTCGACACTGCAATGCGTGAGCTCACCACGAGCGACGACAGCGTGCAGACGCTGCTTGCGCGCTCGAACCGGATGCTCTCGCTGGTCGAGGAGGCGGGCGCGCAGCACAACCTCGAGCTGAGCGACCGCATCGTACACGACGTCGTGCAGAACGCGGCCTCGGCATACCGGCTCGCGCGGCATCGCGCGCCGCCGCGGCCGGAGCTGGGCACGTCCGCACACGTGGGCACCTGTACGTACTGTCATTACCGGACGGACGGCCCGCTCGACTACCGCTCGATGCCGGAGGACTTCCACCGGCGCGTACTGGGGGTGGAGGAACAGCGGTAGCCGGTTCTGCACCGGGCGGCACATGACGCGTACGGCGTCGCCGGTGAATGGCCGTGCTCGCATCCCGTGAACGACGAAACCCCGCGCAGCCTCACGCTGCGCGGGGTTCGTCATATGGTGCCGGATCGGATCAGCGGCCCTGACCTGAGCGCCGCGCGGATCCCGACCCCGGTCTAGTTGTCGCTCGCCGCCACAGGCTTCCGCGGCAGCATCTCGTCGCGCATCGCGAGGTGGTAGACGAGCGCGGCAACGACGACCGCGTTGTGCTTGAGGTCATCCTCGACGAGCCGCTCGAACGTGTCCGCGTCGGTGTGGTGTGTGCGGATCGAGTACTCGATCGGATCCTGCACGAACTGGAAGCCGGGCACACCGTTGCGATCGAAGTGGAGGTGATCGGTGCCGCCGGTGTTGCCCGGATTGACGGTGACCACGCCCGCGTCGCGGAACGGCGCAAGCAGTTGCTCGAAGATCGGGACCACTGCCGGATTGCTCTGCGCGAAGATGCCGCGGATTGCGCCGGTCCCGTTGTCGACGTTGACGTAGCCAGAGATCTTCGGCCAGAGCTGCTGGTTCTTCTCGACCCATCCACGCGAGCCGAGCAGGCCCTGCTCCTCGCCGCCCCACAGCGCGATGCGGATCGTGCGGCGCGGCTTCAGATCGAGCGCCTTCAGGATGCGCATCGCCTCCATCATGACGACCGAGCCGGACGCGTTGTCCGTCGCGCCCGTGCCGTAGTGCCAGGAGTCGAGGTGCGCGCCGAGCATGACGTACTGATCGGCCAGGTCACTGCCGGCAATGTCGCCCAGCGTGTTGTAGTCGTTGTAGTCGTCGTCGAAGAAGCGGTTCTGTACATCGATCTCGACGCGAACGGGGATGCCGCGCTGCGCGTTGCGCCAGATCTGGCCATACTGCTCGCCCGAG
>CAYLME010000009.1:41465-42597 GCA_964384585.1 uncultured Gemmatimonadaceae bacterium
AACCTAATTACTGGCTAACCGAACAGATCGAGAGGGACGTTCAGTTCCGGGGTCGGCTCCGCGCTGCCGGGCACACGACCGTCGCGTGAGCCACCGCCGCGAACCACGCCGTAGGCGCGCGCGGAAGGACGCAGGATGACGGCGACACCTTCTTCGGCGAGCATCGCGTTCAACGCGTTGTTCACCTCGGCGCGCCGGCGGAACTCGGCCATCGCTGCATCCCGCGCGGCGGCATTCTGCTCCGATGCACCCGCGAGCGGCCGTTCGCCGAGCAGTGTCTCGAGCGGAATGCGTCGTGGCACCGGCTCGAACTCGGGCGGGAAGTCGCCCGGCGCCTGTGCCAGCACGACCGCGCCCCGGAGGCGGCCACGGTACTGCGCCAGGTCGGCAACGTCATTCGCAACGAGCGCCACGACGTTGGCAGTGACGGCGCCCGATGTGCTCCCGGTCCACGCGACCGGCTGCGCGTTCAACGGCTGCACGAACGGCTCGATGATCCGGCCGCTGTAGCGAACCCGCTCCCAGCCGCGACCGAACTCGCCCCACGGCTCGACCTTCACATTGGTGAGCGACCAGGAACGAAGCTGATCCGCAGTCCAGTCATTGGCGCGCTTCATCGCGGGCGAACCGGACAGGCGCGGACCGATGACGTCGGTCAGGTAGCCGCCCAGCTCCATGATCTGGGAACGCTCGAAGCCTTCCTCGCGGATCCGTTCGATGACATCGAGATCGATCCGCTCCTGCACGACCTGCGCGGACGCACTTGCTGGCAGCACCAGCAGCGCGAGACCGCCCAGGGCAGCGGCGAGCCGTAGCCGCATGGTGTCCTCCGGGTTTTCGGTTGAATCGTGGATTCCTGCAATCTAGCCCGGCGTGCGCACGCAGGCGAGTCGTTGTCGCCTATCGTCCCGAATCACGTGCGCGCAGTCGTCGCATCGGGCGCGACCTCAGGTGTTGCGCCGGCTGACACCGAGGCCGGGCGTGTCGTTCAGGCGCATCCGGCCGTCGTCCTCCATGCCGGGTCCGTCGAACGGATCTTCCGCGAGCAGTGCGGCGCCGTCGAGATCGACATAATCGACGAGCGGCGCGACCTGGGCGGCCGCAGCAATACCGAGCGTGCTGGTCACCATGC
>CAYLME010000010.1:0-34757 GCA_964384585.1 uncultured Gemmatimonadaceae bacterium
TGCTGTCGGAATAACTCCCATTCCTCAGCAGCAAGTCAGGTTTCAGGCGTGGGGGTTTTCCTTACTGCCGGCGGGAGGATGGTGCGTGGTCGTGGGACGGAGGGGGCGGGGCGGAGGGCGGTGGTATGGCGCGGGCGTGCAGCAAACAAAAAGGCCGCGCGAGGATCGCGCGGCCCGGGTACGGCGTGTGGTTCGCCTGACTCAGCTCTTCGCTGCGTTCAGCGTGCGGGCGAGTCGCGACTTCTTGCGTGCCGCCTTGTTCGGATGGATCAGGCGACGTGCAGCCATGCGGTCGAGCAGTGCGGCGGTTTCCTTGAACGCCTCCGCTGCGGCGGCCGGATCGCTCTCCTGCTGGACCTTCTTGATCGCCGTCTTCAGACGCGAGCGCTGCGCGCGGTTGCGCAGGTTGCGCTTCTGCTCCTGACGAATCCGCTTTTCGGCACTGGGTGTGTTCGCCAAACCCGGTTCTCCTGCATGGAATCCTGATACAGACGTAGCCACGCAAGCTACCGCAGGCTCGGGTGTGCGTCAAGATCCCGCGGCCTGCCAGGCCGCGGCGCCCGGCCGTCGGCGGGCACCACGACATCCCGGTGAAGTGTGGCCACGACCTGCACCGAGGGCGAACTGCCGGGCGTGCGGTTCCGGGCGCGCGGGGTGGCGCAGGCCCGTGGTGCCGGGTAGCTTTTTGGCCCTTATGGAAGCATTTCCGCTGTCAGGCAGGTCATGTGCATGGCCGGGCCGGCACGATCCCGTGAAGCATTCCCGGACGGTGATAGCGTGGTGGACGTAGCTGCACCGGAAGCGGCCTTCGCCGAGGGCGGTTTCGTCATCGAGATCGACCGGTTCACCGGCCCGATCGACCTGCTGCTGCACCTGATACGCGAGCAGGACATCGACATCTTCGACATTCCCATCGCCCAGATCACGAACCAGTTTCTGCGGGTGATCGAGGGCGTGGAGTCGCTGGGCCTGGATCGGGCCGGCGAGTTCCTGGAGATGGCGGCGGTGCTGGTGCGCATCAAGGCGCAGATGCTGATGCCGCGCCGGGCGGACGCGGAGGGTGAGCTCGAAGATCCGCGTGCCGAACTCGTGCGCCGGCTCCTGGAATACGAGCATTTCACGGATGTGGCACAGCACCTCGAGGAGGCGCAGGCGGAGCGCATGCGGAAGTACCGCCGCGGCTTCGTGCCACCGCGGGAGAAGCCCGCGCCGATCATCGAGCTCAGCATCTCGTGGGAGGACTTCTTTGCCGCGGCCCTGAACGTCGGGGAGCGCCAGCAGGTTCCCGCCGACCACCACGTGCGCGCGCGGGCCGTCCCGCTCGAGGAGAAGGTCGGCCTGATCCTCCAGACGCTCGCGCGGCTCGATCGCATCGAATTCAGCCGGCTGGTGCAGCCGTTCGGCGATCGCCTGCACGGTGTGGTGACGATACTCGCGGGACTGGAACTGTCGAAGCGGCGTGAGGTGCTGCTGCGTCAGAGCGCGCCGTTCAAGGCGCTCTGGCTGTACCGACGCACCCTGACGGACGCCGAACGAGCGGCCATCGACGCACCGCTGGACGACTGGGCGGACGAGCTGCTGGAAGGCGAAGAGGCGCCGGGTCTGGATGCAGTGATCGACGCTGTGCCGGGCGAGGACATGGAGACGGACGAAGCGCCGGCCGCAGCGTGGCCGGACGTGGCAACGAGCGGCGGTCCGGCGGAGCGGACAGACGCGGAACAGGCAGACGAAGCACCCGATGCGACTCACGCAGATCATTGAAGCCCTGCTGTTCGCGAGCGATGCGCCGCTTTCCGCTGGCGACCTCGCCCGTGTCGATGAACGACTGGACGAAGACACCGTCGAGGCCGTCATCCAGGAATTGCGCAGCGACTACGACCTGTCGGAACGCTCGTTCCAGATCTACGAGGTCGCGGGTGGCTACCAGATCCTGACGCGGCCCGAGTTCGTGTCGGTGCTCGACCGATACGAGACGGTGCCGCAGACGACGCGACTGTCGGGCTCGGCGCTGGAAGTGCTCGCCGTGGTCGCGTACCGGCAGCCCATCGGGCGGTCCGAGGTCGAGGATATCCGCGGTGTCGGATCGAGTGGCGTGATCAAGACGCTGCTCGATCGCGAGTTGATCCACGTGGTGGGTCGCTCGGAGGGTCTCGGCCGGCCCCTGCTCTACGGAACGACGGACCGGTTCCTCGAGCATTTCGGTTTCCGATCGATCGAGGACATGCCACGGCCCGACGAACTGCCGGTGGTGCTGCGCGAGCGGAGCATCCCTGCTGCGGAGGCCGACGCTGCGGCTGATGCGACGCAGACGCAGCCGGATGGCGAGCCGTCCGCCACGCCGCACGCGCACGGCTCGGTGGTCGAGCCGTCGATGAATCTGCTGTCCGATGAAGCCGTGGCTGAGCTGCTCGAGGAGGCGGAGTCGGAGCTCGTCGACGAGCTTGCCAGCGAGATCGCCGAAGAGGCGGAAGAGGCGGCGCGGCTCGAGGAGCAGGCGCCGGTCGTGGACGAGGCGGGCGACGTATTCGCGGTGTCGGTGGACGTGCCGGTACCGGAGGACGAGGCGAGCGACGGGGAGCCGCGCACCGGGCCGGACCGGGAACAGTGAGCGGCGATGCGAGCGTTCGCCTGCAGAAGTTCCTGTCGCAGGCGGGCATCGCGTCGCGACGCGCAGCCGAACAGCTGATGCAGTCCGGTCGCGTGCGCGTGAACGGCAAGCCAGCGACCGAGCCCGGCATCAAGGTCGATCCTGCGCGCGATGTGGTGGAGGTGGATGGCCGGCGCGTGCGTCCGGCGACGCCGGTCTGGGTCGCGCTGCACAAGCCACGCGGGTATGTAACCACACGCAGCGATCCGCAGGGTCGATCCACTGTCTACGAACTGCTGCCGGCGGAGTACCGCCGGCTGTTCCATGTTGGTCGCCTCGACTACGACAGCGAAGGCCTGCTGCTGCTGACGAACGACGGCGACACGGCCGAGCGCCTGCAGCATCCGCGTTACGAGGTCGACCGTGTGTACAACGTCGAGCTGGGAGTCGCGCTGACGGACGCGGCGCGGCGCATGCTGCTGTCCGGCGTGACACTGGAGGACGGTCGTGCACGTGCGCGCGGGCTGCGTCGCGTGCGTGTCACGGACGATGGCCGTGAGCTCTGGGCGGTGACGATGCGCGAGGGAAGGAAGCGGGAAGTGCGTCGCATGTTCGAGGCGGTGGGCAGTCCGGTGCGACGACTGCGGCGGGTGCGCTACGGGCCGATCGAGCTGGGCACACTGCGCCCGGGTGCATGGCGGCAGCTCGGTCCCGCCGAGGTGCGGGCGCTGCGCGCACGCTGATTCATTCACAGGAACCTGGCAGAGCATGGAGATCCGGGGCCGGAACGTTCTCATCCTGGGCGGTTCGGGACTCGTCGGGATGGCAGTCGCGCGTGAGCTGATCCCCCATTCGCCGGCGCGCATCACGATCACCAGCCTGCGTCGCGCCGAAGCTGAAGAGGCGGCCGATGCTCTGCGCGCCGAGGCCGGCGACGTACCGCTGGACACCGCGTGGGGCGACATCTTCGTGGCGGATGACGTCAAGGACCGGCCGCGTAACGACATCCTCGCCGACGCCAGCGCACGAACGGCACTGATCGACGGGCTGTACGGTGAGCTGAACGACGACGTCATCCAGCGTTCCGCACTCGGCGCGCTGCTGCTGCGTACGCGTCCCGACATCATCGTCGACTGCATCAACACCGCTACCGCCTTCGCGTATCAGAACGTCTTCCGCAGCGCCGATTCACTGCGCAGCGCGGCACGCGACGGACGCGTCGATGTCGAAACGGTGGAGCGACACCTCGCAACGCTATATCTGCCGCAGCTGATCCGTCACGTTCAGATCGCGCTCGAGGGCATGCATCGCGCGGGCACGCAGATGTACCTGAAGATCGGTACTGCCGGCACGGGCGGCATGGGCCTGAACATCCCCTTCACGCACAGCGAAGAGCGTCCGAGCCGCATGCTGCTCGCCAAGTCGGCCGTGGCCGGTGCGCACACGCTGCTGCTCTACCTGATGGCGCGCACACCGGGCGGTCCCGCCGTGAAGGAAATCAAGCCGACGGCCGCGATCTCGTGGAAGCGGATCGGCTACGGCGAGATCCGCAAGGCCGGTGTGCCCGTGATGCTGGCTGATGCCACGAAGCCGCTGGCTCTCGATTCGGCATTCGATGCACAGGCTGATGCGTGGCAGACAACCGATGAGCCCCTCTCCGGCGTCTTTCTCGATGCGGGCGAGAACGGGCTTTTCAGCCGCGGCGAGTTCGAGGTCCTGACCGCGCTGGGACTGATGGAGTTCATCACGCCTGAGGAGATCGCGGCGAACGTGGTCCGCGAGATTCGCGGGCATGCAACCGGTCGCGACGTGGTTGCAGCACTCGACGCGTCCACGTCCGGCCCGACGTACCGGGCCGGCGTGCTGCGTGAAGCGGCACTCGAGCGGATGCAGTCGCTCGAACGCGAGCACGGCGTAGACTCCGTCGCATACGAGATGCTCGGCCCGCCGCGCCTCTCCAAGCTGCTCTTCGAGGCGGCGATCCTGGCACGCCTGTTCGCCGTGCTCACCGATGTCGCGGCGCTCGACGCAGACGACTGTGCGCAACGCGCGCAGGCGCTGATCGAATCGGACCAGGCATTGCGCGCCCGCATTCTGTCGATCGGGCTGCCGATCCTGCTGTCCGACGGAGCTTCATTGCTGCGTGGCCCGAGCGTGAAGGTGGCACCCGAGCCCGGCCAGTCCGCGGCGGACCCACGGCTGGTGGACAACGGCTGGGTGGACCTCAGGCCCGAGAACTGGCGTAGATGGAAGGACCGCGCACACGCGATGGTCAGCGCGCTGCAGGTCATGCCGGGCGCCGAGGCGGGCTCCCGGGTGGACATGGAGCCCGAGTCCGTGCGGAACGAGATCCGTCCGGGCAGCATGGCCGCCTGGGTGTTCCGGCACGAGGATCGCGGAGCGCGCATGAAGCGCTGAGCCCGGTTCGGCCGGTCACGATCACAGCAACGGAGGAGTTTCGGGTGGAGCAACCGCTCACCATGACAACCGATACCGGGCGCAACCTCGCCGCACGGATCAGCGAGGAGATGCACCGTCGCATCGTCGGACAGGACGTGATGATCGAGCGGCTGCTGATCGGCCTGCTCACGGGTGGTCATGTCCTGCTCGAGGGCGTGCCCGGCCTCGCCAAGACGCTGACGGTCCGCTCCCTGGCCGACACGTTGCACGCGTCGTTCGAGCGTATCCAGTTCACGCCTGACCTGCTGCCCGCCGACGTCGTCGGCACGATGATCTACAACCAGCGGACAGGCGAGTTCACCGCGCGCACGGGCCCCATCTTCGCCAACATCGTGCTGGCCGACGAGATCAACCGTGCGCCGCCCAAGGTGCAGTCGGCATTGCTCGAGGCGATGCAGGAGCACCAGGTCACGCTGGGCGGCGAGACGTTCAAGCTGCCCGAGCCGTTCCTGGTGCTGGCGACGCAGAATCCGATCGAGCAGGAGGGCACCTACCCCCTGCCCGAGGCGCAGCTCGACCGGTTCATGCTGAAGCTGCGCGTCGGCTATCCGGACCGTGCGACCGAGCGCGAGATCATGCGTCGCATGGCCGGTCGCGAGCCGGTCGAACTGCGTGCTGTCGCGACACCCGAGGAGGTGTTCGAGGCGCGTCGCGAGATCGCCGACCTGTACCTCGACGAGCAGCTGGAGGAGTACATCGTCGATCTCGTGCAGGCGACACGCGAGCCGGGGCGCTACGGCCTCGAGGGTCTCGCGCCGCTGATCGAGTACGGCGCATCACCGCGCGCGACGATCTATCTCGCCACGGCAGCGCGCGCGCACGCGTACCTGCGCGGCCGCGCATATGTCCTCCCCGAAGACGTCAAGGCGATCGGTTACGACGTGCTGCGGCATCGCGTCATCACGAGCTTCGAGGCCGAGGCCGAAGAGGTCACCTCGGAGGACATCGTAGACCGCATCTTCGCTGCCATCGACGTTCCATGAGCCCGCTGCCGTTCCTGCGTCGGCCTGCCGCGCCCGTGGCTGCCGCGCCGGCGGCAAGGGAGGCCGTGCCGCGCGAGGTGATGCGCCAGGTGCGGCTGATCGAGCTGCGCACCCGCGGGCTCGTTGCTTCGCTGTTCAGCGGCGAATACCACTCCGTCTTCCGCGGGCAGGGAATGGAATTCGCCGAGGTGCGCGAATACCAGCCCGGCGACGATGTGCGCAACATCGACTGGAACGTGACCGCGCGCATCGGCGTGCCGTACGTGAAGAAGCACATCGAGGAGCGTGAGCTCACGGTGATGCTGCTGGTTGACCTGTCCGGCTCGGAACAGTTCGGCACGCGCGGGCGCTTCAAGGCGGAGCTCGTCGCGGAGATCGCAGCCGTGCTCGCGCTCTCGGCGGTGCGCAATAACGACCGCGTCGGGCTGATCATCTTCACGGACCGCATCGAGCACGTGGTGCCGCCGCGCAAGGGTCGGCGCCACGTGCTGCGGCTGATCCGCGACGTACTCGCGTTCCGGCCGCGCGCGCAGGGTACCGACGTCGCCGCCGCGCTCGACTACGCCGCCCGCCTGCTGCGCCACCGCAGCATCCTTTTCGTGCTGAGCGACTTCGTCCCACCCGGTGCCGGCCTGGAGGATGCGCCCGGCTGGGAGAAATCGCTGAAGCTCGTGGCACAGCGGCATGACCTGGTCGCGATCCGCGTCACGGACGAGGCAGAGGAGAACCTGCCGGACGCGGGACTGCTGATGCTGCTCGACCCCGAGACCGGTGAACTGGTCGGCGTCGACACGAGCAGTGAGGACGTACGCGCGCAGTACGCAGAGCGGATCGCTGCCGAGCGCGCCAACGTGCAGCGCGTGTTCCGGCGCGTCGGCGTGGACGAGATCCAGACTCGCACCGGCGAGTCGTACGTCGTGCCACTGCTCGCGTTCTTCCGCCGGCGCGAGCGCAAGGGCAGGCGCTGAGTATGCGGGCCCTCGTGCTTTCCGCCGCTCTGGTGCTGCTCGTGCTGGCGGCTCCGCCAGTGGAGGCACAGCGGGTGTCGACTGCCGTCGTGCCGCAGACGATCACGGTGGGCGACGTGTTTCACGCTGCAGTGCGCGTGGAGTTGCCGCCCGGCGCGGAGGTCGCGTTCCCGGATACACTGACTCTGCCGTCGGATGACGTGGAGCCGGTGGCGCGTGTGCGCGTGCAGGTGGACTCGAGTGCAGCCGGTCGCAGCATCACCGCGCTGTACGCGCTCACCGCGTGGCGCGCGAACGAGGACGTGCAGTTGCCCGATGTCGAATTCACGGTGCGCGAAGCGAGTGGTGCAACGTCCACGCTCGGCGCGTCGTTCCCCGTCTTCCAGTTGAGCTCGGTGCTGCCGGCGGACACTGCGGGCATCGAGCCGAAGCCGGCCAGGGACGTGTGGGGTGCGAGTCGGCTGTGGTGGCCGATCCTGCTCGCGATTGCGCTCGTGCTGCTCGCCGCACTGCTCGCGTGGTATCTCTGGCGGCGTCGTCGGCCGCCCGAAGTCGCGGCCGAGCCGGCACCGCGTATTCCGCCGCGCCAGGTCGCCCTCGAACTGCTCGCGCACGCGCGCGCCGCCGGCTACGTCGAGCGCGGTGAGCTGAAGCCGTTCTATACCGAGCTCACGACAGCATTGCGCGGCTACCTGGAGGCGATCGAGCCGCAGCTCGGTGCCGACCTCACGACCGGCGAGCTCGCGCTGCACGCGCGCCGCCGTGGGGCGCCGCCCGTTTTGCTGGAACTGATCCGCATCCTGGGGCGCGCGGACCTCGTGAAGTTCGCGCGTGCACGCCCGGCAGCTGCCGAAGCATACGGTGATCTCGATGCGGCCAGGCGATGGATCGAACGCAACGATGCCTCCGCACTGCAGTTTCTGCGCACCGAGGTGGCAGCATGAGCTTCGGCATGGCGAACCCGTGGGCGCTGCTGCTGCTGCCCCTGCTCGCGCTCATCGCCTGGCTGATGCGCGGGCGGCAGCGCGCGCTCACGTACTCGCGCGCCGGTACCCTCGCGGCCGTCGCGGGCGGCGGTACCCGGCTGCTTGCGCGGCTGCCCGGCTGGCTTCGCGTCGCTGCACTTACACTGCTGATCATTGCGCTCGCCGGCCCGCGCACGGGCGCAGCCGTCGTCGATGTGAATGCCGAAGGCATTGCGATCGTCGTGGCGCTCGACATCTCGAGCTCGATGCTGGCGGAAGACTTTGCGCCCGACAACCGACTTGCGGTAGCGAAGCGCCAGGTGCGCGACTTCATCCGCGGCCGCACCTATGACCGCATCGGCCTGGTCGCGTTCGCGGGTGAGGCGCTCACACAGGTGCCGATCACGATCGACTACGAGGTGATCTTCCAGTCGCTCGATCAGCTGCGCGCCGGTGCCGGGCTGCTGGAGGATGGCACCGCGATCGGCACGGCCATCGCCACCGCCGCGAACCGGCTGCGGCGTGCGCCGGGCGAATCGCGCGTCATGATCGTGATGACGGACGGCGAGAACAACCGCGGTGAGATCGATCCACGCACCGCCGCACAGGCCGCGTCGGCGCTCGGCATCCGCATCTATACAATTGGTGTCGGCAGCGAGGGCGTCGCGCCGATCCCCGTGGCTACCGGACCGTTCGGCGTGCAGTACGCGACCGTGCCGGTCAGCATCGACGACGAGTTGCTCACCGAGATCGCCGAGATGAGCGGCGGTCGCTATTTCCGCGCGACGAACCCGGAAGCGCTCGACGAGGTGTATCAGCAGATCGATGAGCTCGAACGGACCGAAGTCGAGGTGAGCCGCTACGTGAGCTATACGCCGCATTACCTGCCGTTCCTGCTCCTTGCCGGCTTGCTGCTGATGGGCGAGTGGGGGTTGCGCGCGAGCCGGTTCGGGAGGTTGCCGTGAGTTTCGATCGGCCCGACCTGCTCTGGCTCGCCGTGCTGCTGCCGGTACTGGCAGCCGTCTTCGTGCTGCTGTACGCGCGACGCCGGCGCCGTGTAGCGAATGCGCTGGGCGACTCGGCATTGCTCGAGCGCCTCGGCGGGCGCGGCCTGGCAGCATTTCCGTGGCTCCGCCTGCTGCTGATCGTGCCCGCTGCGGCGTCGCTCGGATTCGCCGCACTCGGTCCGCGCTGGGGAACGCGCACGGAGCCGACCGAGGCGCGCTCGGCGAACGTCGTGCTCACGATGGACATCTCCAAGTCGATGCTCGCGCCGGACATCTCGCCGGACAGGCTGGAGCGCGCACGCCTGCTCGCCCGGCGCATCGTGCGCGAGATGCGCACCGACCGGATCGGGCTCGTCGTGTTCGCCGGTCGAGCATACGTGCTCTCACCGCTCACGACTGATCACGGTGCGCTCGACCTCTACCTGGACGCGCTCGATCCGCAGATCGTCAGCCAGGGCGGCTCCTCGCTCGCGGCCGCCCTCACGCAGGCGGCCGACCTGGCACGCGGCCGTGTCGAGACCGGCGGCGATCGCGCTGTGGTGCTCGTAAGCGATGGCGAAGCGCTCGAGGAAGCCGACGCCGTGCGGAACGCGGCGGAGCGTGCGGCGCGCGCGGGTGTGCGCGTGTTCACGGTCGGCGTCGGGACCGACGCCGGCTCACCGATTCCCGATTACGACGCGGCCGGTCGGAGCCAGGGCTACAAGCGCGACGAGAACGGCGAGATCGTGATCTCCCGGCTCGATACGGGGCTGCTGCGCGACGTAGCACGCGCGACCAACGGCGCATACTTCGATCTCTCGGATGCCGGTGCTGCAGGCGCGCTCATTCGGGATCTGCGCCAGCTTCAGCAATCGACGTCGGCGAGCGCGCAGCGCGCGACGCAGCGCGAGCAGTACGCGTGGTTCGTCGCGCTCGCGCTGCTGCTGCTTGCGCTCGATGCCTGGCTGATCCGCCGCAGTGCACGGCCTGCGTACGCAGCGGCAGCGCTGGACACGCTGCGTGCGGAGCCGGTACCGACACGCGGTACGCGGCGTCGCCTGCGCGGTGCACGTGCGGCGACCGTGCTGCTGTTGCTGCTCGCAACGAGCGGGTTCGGCATCGGCGACATGGAGCGTGGCAACCGCATGTACCGCGAGGGCCGCTACGAGGAAGCGGTCGCTGCCTACCAGGCGGCGCTCGCGGACGGCGAGTCCACTCCGGAGTTGCACTACAATCTGGGCACCGCGTTCCTGGCACTCGGTCGCTATGCGGAGGCGGAGCGGCATCTTCAGCTCGCGCTCCGCGACGTTGATCCCACGCTGCGCGAGTACGCGTATTACAACCTGGGCAACCGGTTCCTCGAGGCTGCACGCGCGAACAGCGATCCACAGGCGCAGCTCGCGCAGTACGAGGCGGCCATTGACGCCTACAAGCACGCGTTGCGACTCGCACCGGATGACGCTGAGGCGAAATGGAACCTCGAGATGGCGCAGCGCGAGCGTGACGAGCAGGAGCAGCAGCCACAGCCGCAGGACCAGGATCAGCAGGAGCAGGACAACCAGAACCGCGAGGACGAGGCGCAGGCGCAGGAGCAGGAGGGCCAGGCCGAGCCGTCACAGGGACAGGCCGGCCAGGGACAGCAGTCCGGCTCACGCTTCGAGCAGCAGCCGATGTCACGCGAGCAGGCTGAACAGATCCTGTCGGCGGTCGAGCAGGACGAGCGTGACCTGACCCGCGACAAGCTGCGCAAGGGCCAGCGTCGCACGCCCGTCGCACGCGACTGGTAATGTTCACTGCTGCGCTGCTCGTACTGGGTGCACTGTTTCCGCAGGACCAGGCGCAGGTGCACGCGACGCTGTCGGACGACCGGATTGCGGTCGGCGCAACCACGATGCTGCAGGTCAGTGTCGAAGTGGCCGGCGGCCAGCCCGAGTCGATCCAGCTGCCTTCGTTTCCCGCCGCACTGGATGTACTCAGCTCCCGCGAGTACCAGCAGACGCAGCTGTCGCTTCCCGGCGGGCGCACCACGATCGTGCGTCGCGACATCGTGCTGCGCGCACGTGCGGAAGGCCTGTTCGTGATCGACCCGATCACGATCCGGCTGCCCGGTGGCGCGGTGCAGCACACCCGTCCGCTCACGCTGCGCGTGGTCGCGGCCGCGCCGGGAACACCGATGCCGCCCGGCGTACGCCGCCCGTTCGGCGGGTCCCCCGCGGACGCAGGCACACTCCAGGTCACGGCGGTGCCCGATACGGCGTGGATCGGCGAGCCCGTGCTGCTGCGCATGACCGCGCGCATCCCCGAGGAGCAGCGCACACGGCGCGGTCGCTCACCCGTGTTCGAGCCGCCGACCGCGGTTGGATTCTGGGTTCAGGAAATCGAGGACCGCGGCACCGTCGGCGTGCGCGTCGCCGAGGGTCGCTACTACGACATCCACGAATACCGGCGCTTCTACGTCCCGCTCACGTCCGGCGAGCGTGTGCTGCCGCCCGGACGCGCGGTCTACGAGGTGGACCGCGGCTGGATGTTCGCACCGCAGAGCTACGAGCTGGTCGGCGACTCGGTGCGGGTGTACGTGCGCCCGCTGCCGGAGCGTGACCGGCCCGCATCGTTCACGGGCGCAGTCGGCAGCTTCGAGGTGAACGCACATGTCGATCGCACACAACTCGTGCATGGCGACGCAGCGACGCTGACCGTCGAGATCGCGGGCACTGGAAACATCAGGTCACTGCCGGCACCCCGCCTCGCGCCGATGGACGGCATCGGAGTGTTCGATCCCTCCGAGGATGCGACGTTCGTCGCGCGCTCGAGCGGAATCACCGGCAGCAAGACCTTCCGCTGGATTCTGACGCCGGAGGCGCCGGGCAGCTATGCGCTGCCCGACGTCGCCTACGCCTGGTTCGACCCCGAAACCGAACGCTACGACAGCGTGCGCATCGGGCTGCCATCCCTCGAAGTCAGCGGTGTAGTGGCGCAGGCTGCCGCACCACGTGACACGGCTCTCGCGCCGATTCGCCCGTACCCGGCCGGTGCGCCGTCCTTCGCGTGGGCGCGAGGCACGCCGTTCGCGCTCGCACAGGCGCTGCCACTGCTTTTGATCGCGGCCGTGTCGATCTGGCGACGACAGGCGCCGCGGATTGCAGCGCGACGCAGGCGTCGTCGTCGCATGCGCGCGGACTTCTCCGGTGTGCGCGCGCGGGCGAAGGCCGATCCGCGTGGCGCCCTCGCCGATCTGCAGCGTGCTCTCGACGGCGCGCTCGCGGCGCTCGTCGCGCAGGAAGACGCCGTCGGCGAGGAGGCCGCGTTGCGCGCGCGCGGTGCAGGGAAGAACGTGCTGGCCAGCCTGCGCTCACTGCGCGCTGCCATTCACACGATGCGCTTCCGCCGCGAGCCGGTCGGGCCTGCCGATGTCGATGCACTCGTGCGGCGGGCAGAGGTGCTGCTCGGCCGCCTCACGAGAGCAACGCGCTCACGCCGGGCGGCCGCGGTCGCCGTGTTGCTGCCGATGCTCCTGTCTTTCGGCGGCAATGACGGCAGCGCAGTGCAGCAGTCCGAATTCGCGGACGCAGTCGCCGCGTACGAGCGTGCGGAGTACGACGTCGCGGGCACCGGCTTCCGCACACACCTCGCGAGCCGTCCGCAGGACGCGGCCGCATGGTACGATCTCGGCAACGCGGAATACCGGCGCGGCGCCCGCGGCGCGGCAGTCCATGCATGGGCGCGCGCCCTCCAGCTCGAGCCGCGCGCCACCGATGCGCGGCACAACCTGCGCGTCGCAGGCGCGAGCCAGGCCATCGACCCCGCGATCGGGCCGTTACCACTCACGGTGAACGAGCTCATCGGATGGGCCGGCATACTGTGGCTCACGGGCGGGACGCTGCTCGCGCTGCGACTCCTGTTGCGTGAACGTGCGGCACGCGTGAGCGGCGTCGTCGCGGTTGCAGTGCTCGGCCTCAGCGCGATCGCGCTCATCGCGCTTGCCGCACGGAGCATCGCGCCCGAGCATGCCGTCGTCGTACGCGCTGCGGCGCTGCGGGCCGGTCCCGGACTGCACGCGGAGTCGAGGGCAGAACTCGGTGAGAGCCTGCTCGTCCGCGTCATCGACAGGCGTGACGCCTGGCTGCATGTGCGCCACGGCGCCGACGAGGGCTGGATCGAGGGGCGCGACGTCGGCCTGCTCGAGTAGCACGCCACCAGCTTGACCGCCCGCCCGGGCCGGCTACTTTCCCGCGACCCATTCCCGGACGCCTGCATGCACGAGTTTCCGAACCTCACGGTTCTCGACCACCCGCTGATCCAGCACAAGCTGGCCGTACTGCGCGACAGGAGTACGTCCAAGGCCCAGTTCCGCGCGCTCGTCGACGAGATCGCGATGCTGATGGGCTACGAGGTGACGAAAGACCTGCCGCTGGAAGAAGTGGAGATCGAGACGCCGCTCGAGCGCACGAGGGCGCGAATGCTCAGCGGCAAGAAGCTCACACTCGTCCCGATCCTGCGCGCAGGTCTCGGCATGGTCGAGGGGTTGCTCCGGCTGATGCCCTCGGCGCGCGTCGGTCACATCGGATTGTACCGGGAACACGATACGCTGCAGCCCGTCGATTACTATTTCAAGATCCCGCCGGACGCCGGGACGCGCGACATCATCGTGCTCGATCCGATGCTGGCCACGGGCGGCTCCGCTGCGGCCGCGGTGGACTCGCTCAAGCGCAACGGTGCTGTGAACGTGCGCCTCGTCTGCCTGGTCGCGGCGCCGGAGGGCGTGCGCCACATGCTGGAGCGACATCCCGACGTGCAGGTGTTCACGGCCGCGCTCGACCGCCAGCTCAATGAGCAGGGCTACATCCTGCCAGGGCTCGGCGATGCGGGTGACCGCCTGTTCGGAACTCGCTGACTTTCCTAGATTTCAACAGTCGTACTGCCGTACCGGCCGGCGCGCATGCGTAGCAGCGCGCCCCTGCACGACGGATACGAGGGCCCGTAGCTCAACGGTCAGAGCACACCGCTCATAACGGTAGGGTTCGGGGTTCGAATCCCCGCGGGCCCATTCCCCCCGCACCGGAAGCCGCTCAGGTGGAGACGCCACAATTAACGGTTCTGCTTGCCGAGGACGAGTACGCGGTTCGTGCGCTCTGCTCGCGCGTACTGCGCTCGGCCGGCTATCGGGTGCTCGAGGCGGCAGACGGGGCCGAGGCGGTCGAGCTCGCCCGGATACAGGAGGGCCGGATCGATCTCTTTATCACGGATGTCGTGATGCCCGGCATGAGCGGTCGCGAGGCCGCCGATGCGATCCGCTCGCTCCGGCCGGAGACACAGGTCCTGTTCATTTCCGGGTACACCGACGACGACATCCTGCGCCACGGCGTGCTGCGCGGGCTCGTGTCATTCCTGCCCAAGCCATTCAGTCCCGGCGCGCTGCTGGAGCGTGTCCGCGGCCTGCTGCAGGTACCGCCGCCAGACGACCTGCAGCATTGACAGGGCTGGACTCCGCCGCCAGCTTTCCGGCTTGTTTTCGGGGCGGCGATCGCCCCGGAAAGCGTTCTCCTGACTCCCGAAGAGACGTCTGATGTTCGGCACGCTGAAAGGCCGGATGCTCGTCATCCTCGCTGTGGCGGCGATGGCTGCCATTGCGCTGTGGCAGAACGGCATCAAGCTCGGCCTCGATCTCCAGGGCGGCATGCACCTCGCCCTCGAGGTACAGGATCCGAATGGCACGCTGACCGCTGAACAGCGCGCCGATTTCACGGATCAGAACCTCGAAATCCTGCGCAACCGCATCGACCAGTTCGGTGTCACCGAGCCGAACATCCAGAAGATCGGCCAGGACCGGATCATCGTCGAGCTTCCGGGCATCACCGACGAGGAGCGCGCCAAGGACGTTATCCGTCAGCAGGCCTTCCTCGAGTGGAAACTCGTGCTGGGTACCGACGTTCTGCTGAACGCGCTGCAACGCATGGATCGCGCGGTCGTGCAGGCGCTGGGCGAGGAGGGGCTGCGCGCACTCGGCGCGGCCGAGACGGCGGACACCTCGGCGAGTGTCGGCGCGCAGCGGGACGTGCGCGATCTGCTCTTCGGACAGGTCGATACCGCGGCCGATACGCTGGCCGGCGACGTGGCGGATGCCGGCGCACCTACGCAGACGCCCCTCAGCAGCCTGATCCTCCAGGGTGGCGGCGGCGACGGCGAGTTCGCAATCGCCGAGGCGGATGTCGCACGCGTGAAGGAGCTGCTTGCGCTTCCCGGCGTGATGAACGCACTGCCGCGGACCGCGGAGCTGCGCTGGGGCGCGGACCCCTACGCCGTCCAGGGCCAGACGCTGTACCGCGCGCTGTACGTCCTCCAGGCGCGCCCGTTCCTCACGGGTGAGCGGCTGGAAGAGGCAATCGCCGGCCGCGACCCAATGTATAATCAGACCATCGTGCAGTTCCAGCTCGATCGCCGCGGCGGCCGCATCTTCGAGCAGGTCACGTCTGAGAACATCAACCGGCGCATCGCGATCGTGCTGGACACCCTGGTGCACAGTGCGCCGGTCGTGAACAGCCGGATCGGCGCAAGCGGCCAGATCACGCTCGGCCAGTCACCGATGACGGAGGCGCAGGACCTCGCGCTGGTCCTGCGAGCAGGCGCGTTCGCTGCTCCGCTCGAGATCATCGAGCAGCGCCAGGTCGGCCCCTCGCTCGGTCGCGACGCGATCGACCAGGGCATCGTGGCGGGCATTCTCGGTATCTCGCTGGTCGTGCTCATCATGATCGGCTACTACCGCATGGCCGGTATCCTCGCGGTGCTCGCACTCTCGGTCTACGTCCTGCTCGTGCTTGGCGGTCTCGCCGGCATGAGCGCGACCCTGACGGCGCCGGGTATCGCCGGCCTCATCCTCTCGATCGGCATGGCCGTGGACGCCAACGTGCTGATCTTCGAACGAGTACGCGAAGAACTCGCAGCGGGCCGCACCAACCGCGTGGCAGTGGACGAGGGTTTCAAGAATGCGATGTCGGCGATCGTCGACTCGAACCTGACGACGCTGATCACCGCGCTCATCCTGTTCCAGGTCGGGACCGGACCGGTTCGCGGGTTCGCCGTGACGCTGTCGATCGGTATCATCGCGTCGTTCTTCTCGGCGGTGTTCATCACGCGCACGTTTTTCCTGATCTACCTGGATCGCAAGCGCGCGAGCGACGCGGTCAGCATCTAGCAGGCGACGAAAATGCGGATATTCGACAAGGCGAATTTCAACTTCATCGGCAAGCGCAAGACCTTCTTCACGGTCAGCGCCGTCGTGCTGCTGCTGATGCTGGCGACGTCGATCTATTTCCAGGTCTCGCGCGGCTCCTGGCTGAACTACTCGGTCGACTTCACGGGCGGTACGCTCGTGCAGGTGCGCATTGGTGAAGAGACGTCCGTGGCCGATCTGCGCCAGGTGATCGATAACGTGGTTCCGGGTTCGGAGATCACTGCATTCGGCGAAGGCAACGAGTTTCTCGTGCGCGCGCCGCAGTCGGAAGGTGATGCGAGCGGTGCAGCAGAGCTGATCGTGGACGGGCTGCGTGACCGCTACGGCCAGAACTTCGAAGTCGTGCGCACGGAGGCGGTCGGCGCGAAGGTCGGCGGTGAGTTGCAGACACGCGCACTGCTCGCGATCCTGCTCTCCTTTGCGACCACGCTGATCTACCTGGCGTTCCGCTTCGAGTGGCGCTTCGGCCTGGCCGCGATCATTGCCACGGCGCACGACGTGCTGTTCGCTCTCGGCTTCATTTCGGTGCTGCAGCTCGACGTCGCGCTGCCGACCGTGGCCGCGCTGCTCACGATTCTCGGCTACTCGCTGAACGACACGATCGTCGTGTTCGACCGCGTGCGCGAGAACCTGCCGAACGTGCGCCGCGAGGGCTTCGAGTCCGTGCTGAACCGCTCGATCAACGAGACGCTGCCGCGCACCGTGCTGACGTCGATGACGACCGTCGTTACGCTGCTCTCGCTCTACCTGTTCGGCACCGGGTCACTGCGCGACTTCGCGCTCATCATGGTCGTCGGTGTCATCATCGCCACGTACTCCTCGATCTTCATCGGTGCGGCGTCGCTGCTCGAGATCGAGAAGCGCTGGCCGGGTGAGCGCGTCGGCAAGGCGGCGACGCGACCGCGCGCCAGCGCGACTGCCTGACACACCGGGTGTTACGCACACGGCCGTCCGGCGCAGAGCGCGTCGGGCGGCCGTCTCAGTTCCGGCAGGCGGTTCGCACACGATCGTGACCGCCCCAACAATACGGATGCATCGACAACCATGTTCGACAGCCACTGTCACCTGACGGACGAGCGCTTTGCAGGCGAGGTCGACGACGTACTCGCTCGTGCGCGTGCAGCTGGCGTCAACGGCGTCGTCACGATCGCGAGCGGACTCGATGATGCCGTCGCCGCCGCAGTCATTGCTGGTGCGCAGCCCGACGTCTGGTGCACTGCGGGAGTGCACCCGCATGCGGCTGCGCAGCAGCAGGACGGATGGATGGATCGACTGCGTGACCTGCTCGATCATCCACGCTGTGTCGCGATCGGTGAGGCCGGCCTCGACTACTTCTACGAGAACTCGCCGCGGGCTGTGCAGCGTGCGGTATTCGAGCGGCAGCTCGAGCTTGCTGCGGAGTTCGGTCTGCCCATCGTCGTGCACTCGCGTGACGCGGAGGCGGACACGATCGCCATGGTGCGCGCGGCGCAGGGCGCGCGCGGGGTGCTGCACTGTTTCGATGCGGGCCCCGCATTGCTCGATGCCGCGCTCGAATCAGGGTGGTACGTGTCGTTCGCGGGACTGATCACGTTCAAGCGCTACGAGCGCGGCGACCTGGTCGCTGCGGTGCCGGATGAACAGCTGCTCGTGGAGACGGACAGTCCATACCTCGCGCCGGTGCCGCATCGCGGGAAGCGCAACGAGCCGGCCCGGGTCGCGCAGGTCGTGGAGCGCGCTGCCGCGTTCCGCGGGCAGACGCCGGCGGCCGTGGGCGAGCAGACGGAGCGGAACGCGCGCGCGTTCTACTCCGTGGACGCATGAGCATCGGCCCTGCACATCCGCCGCAGACGCGCTATCTTTCCGGATGCACGCGCGGTGCGACCGCTCAGGTGTGCAGCGCGTTCCTACTGCGGAAATCCCGAAGCTGAATGGCACGCCGGATCGTCGTCCTGCCGGACACCCTCGCCAACCAGATCGCCGCCGGCGAAGTCGTCGAGCGGCCGGCCTCCGTTGTCAAGGAGCTGGTCGAGAACGCACTCGATGCAGCGGCTACCCGCGTGGACATCGTCGTGCGCAACGGCGGCAAGACGGAGATCCGTGTTGCGGACGATGGCTGCGGCATGGGCCGCGACGATGCGCTGCTTGCGCTCGACCGTCATGCGACGAGCAAGCTGCGTGAGCCGGCCGACCTGCGCGACGTTCGCACCTTCGGGTTCCGCGGTGAGGCGCTGCCGTCGATCGCATCGGTGTCACGACTCGTGCTTGAGACTGCAGAACCGGGTGGCGTCGGCACGCGCGTGCGGGTATCGGCCGGCCGGATCCACGCAGTAGAGGACTGCGCGCGGCAGTCGGGCACGACCATCACGGTGCGCAACCTGTTCTCGAACGTTCCCGCACGACAGAAGTTCATGCGCACGGCCGCGGCCGAAACGCGCGCGATCGCCGATGCGGTGGTCGTGCTCGCTCTTGCCAACCTGTCCACTGCGTTCCGGCTGGAGTCGAACGACCGGGTGCTGCTCGAGCTGCCTGCGGCTTCCGACCTGGTGTCGCGGGTGGCCGCGCTGTGGGGGGACGACGCCGCGCGCCGGATGGTCGCCGCCGAGCATGAGGCAGAGGGCTACCGGCTGGCCGGGCTGGTCGAACGGCCCGACGCATCACTCAGCGGCCCGCGCCGCGTTCAGCTGTTCGTGAATGGTCGTCCGTTCCGGGACCGCGACCTGGTGCGTGCCGCCGAGCGCGCGTACCGCACCACGGTGCCCCATGGGGCGCGCCCTTCGCTCGTGCTCTATCTGCGCAGCGATCCCGGCCTGGTGGACGTGAACGTGCACCCGGCCAAGCTCGAGGTCCGCTTCCAGGACCGGGCGGCAGTGGAGCAGCTGGTCGAGGACGCGATCCACGCGGCGCTGAACACGGCCGAGAGCTCCGCGACGCTCGATCGCCGACCGCCTGCACCACAGCTGCGACGGGCTGCACCGATGCCGCCGACTCCCGCGGAAGCCATGCCGGGTGCGGAAGGCCAGCTCGCCTTCTTCGTCGCCGCTGCCGAGCCGGGCGTGCGCGCAACGGACGCAGGCGGTGAAGCGGACGCGAATGAGCCGGGCCCGGCCGCTGTCGCGGTACCGGAAGGCGTCGGCACACCGGTCCTGCCGGCCGGACGTACGAACCTGTGGCAGATCCACGAGACCTACATCCTCGCGGAGACGCGCAGCGGCCTGCTCATCATCGACCAGCATTCCGCACACGAGCGCGTGCTCTTCCAGGAATTGATGCAGGGCTTCTCGAACGGCGGTGGCGCGAGCCAGCGCCTGCTGTTCCCGCTCACGTTGCGTCTGACGCCGGCGGAGTACGGTGTCGTGGAGGCCTCGCAGACGCTCTTCGAGCAGGCCGGGTTCGAGATCGAGCCGTTCGGCGGCCGGACCGTCATCGTACACGCGGCGCCGCACCCGCATCCGTACTTCGATGCCGAGCGGTGCCTGCGCGAGATGATCGCGGAGCTCGCCGCTGGCAGTGAGCTGACGCGCGCGGCGCGGAATCAGCACGAGCGCATCGCGATGACGTTCGCATGCAAGGGCGCGATCAAGGCGGGCCAGCCGCTGACTGCACGCGAGATGGAGCTGCTGTTCGATCGCCTGTTCGCGACCGATCTGCCGTATCACGACGTGCATGGCCGTCCCACGATCGTGCGTCTCTCGCTGCAGGAGCTGGCGCGCCGCTTCGGCCGTCATGGCTGAGCGCGGCGCCATCGCGATCCTCGGTCCAACGGCCAGTGGCAAGACCGCCGTTGCGGTCGAGGTGGCCCGGCTGCTCGACGGCGAGGTCATCTCGATGGACTCGCGGCAGGTATACCGCGGCATGGACATCGGCACGGCCAAGCCGGCGCCGGCCGAGCGGGGGGGCATCCCGCATCACGGCTTCGACCTGGTCGAGCCGGGCGAGCGGTACAGTGCGGGACGCTTCGCGCGCGACGCCTGGCAGTGGATCGACTCCATCCGCGGCCGCGGGCGGGTTCCCGTGCTCGCCGGCGGCACCGGCTTCTTCCTGCGCGCGCTCACGCACCCCATGTTCGATGAGCCGGACGCGTCGGCCGGCGTGCGCGAGGCGATCAAGCGGCAGCTGGACACGTTCGCGCCGGAGCGACTCGTGCGCTGGGCCGATGCGCTCGATCCGGAGGGCGGCTGGGCACAGGGACGCGCAGGAGGCAGGCAGCGTGCTGCGCGTGCCGTCGAGATCGCGTTGCGTACCGGCCGCCCGCTTTCGTGGTGGCAGAAGCAGCAGCCGCGCGGCCGCATCCTGCAGCCGCTCACGTTCGTGCTCGAGTTGCCACGTGACGTACTCTACGACCGGATCAACCGTCGCGTTGACGTGATGGTGGATGCCGGACTCGTGGGCGAGGTGATGCGCCTGCGCGAGCGGGGCTACACGGCGGCGGACCCGGGTATGAACGCGACCGGCTATGTCGAAGTGCTGCGCTACCTGGACGGCGAAGTGGACCTCGACACCGCTGTCGAGCAGATCCGGGCGGCGACGCGCCGCTACGCACGTCGCCAGCTCACGTGGCTGCGACACCAGGTGCCCGAGGATGCGGTGCGTCTCGATGCAGCGTTGCCGGCCGGGCAGCTCGCCGCGCAGATCGTTGCGCACTGGCGCGAAACGGAGGAGATGTGAAGATCGGGATCAGCTGTTACCCCGTGTACGGCGGCTCGGGTGTGGTCGCGACGGAACTCGGCATCGAGCTCGCGAAACGCGGCCACGAGGTGCATTTCATCACCTATGCGCCGCCCTTCCGGCTCGGGCACTTCGTCGAGCGCATCTTCTATCACGAGGTCGAAGTGCCGCAGTACGCGCTCTTCGAACATCCGCCGTACAATCTCGCGCTGAGCGTCGCGATCCAGAACGTCGCTGCGACGCACGGGCTCGACCTGCTGCACGCACATTACGCGGTGCCGCATGCGACGTCGGCGTGGCTCGCCAAGGAGATGCTGGGCAGCCGCTGCTTCCGCATCATCACGACATTGCATGGTACGGACATCACGCTGGTCGGACAGGATCCATCGTACCATGCGATCACGCAGTTCTCGATACGGCGCTCCGACGGTATCACCGCGGTCAGCGAGTACCTGAAGCGCGAGACGGTGCAGCATTTCGCCGTCGAGCGCGATCGCATCCGCGTAATCCCGAACTTTGTCGACCTGGATCGCTACCGGCGCGACGCCTACCCGTGCCATCGCGGCAAGCTCGCAGCGCCGGGCGAGAAAATCATCACGCACATCTCGAATTTCCGCGCCGTCAAGCGCGTGACCGACGCGGTGCGCGTGTTCGCAGGCATTGTCGCCCGCGTGCCGTCGCGGCTGCTGCTCGTTGGTGACGGTCCCGAGCGCTCGCACGTGCAGCACCTGGCCGAGGAACTCGGCATCGCCGAGCAGGTCACGTTCCTCGGCAAGCAGGCGTCCGTCGCGGAACTGCTGTCCTGCTCCGACCTGTTCCTGCTGCCCAGCGAGCAGGAGGCGTTCGGTCTCGTCGCGCTCGAGGCGATGGCCTGCGGTGTGCCCGTCGTCGCAACCTGCGTGGGGGGCATCCCTGAAGTCGTGACGGACGGTGTGAGCGGGATGCTCGCGCCTGTCGGCGACGTCGAGACAATGGCGACGCGCGCCGTCGCGGTGCTGCAGGACGAGGACGCCTGGACGACGATGAGTGAAGCAGCGCGGCGCGACGCCACGCGGTTCAGTGCGGACACGGTCGTGCCGATGTACGAAGCGTACTACGAGGAGGTCCTCGCGCGGTGAGGAGCGAAACGAACGCCGGCGCTCTGCCGGCCGTGCACGTGGACGATGACGCGCTCCACCTCGTGGACCTCGCGCTGAACGAGGATCGCGGCACGGGTGACGTGACCACGATCTGGACCGTCACCGCGCGCGCGCGTGCGGAGGCGCGCATCGTCGCCAAGGCGAGTGGTGTCATCGCCGGCCTCGAGATCGCGCGCGCCGTGTTCGTACGTGTGGATCCGCGCGTCGAACTCGAAGCGAAGGTGCACGACGGTGACCGCGTGTCGCTCGGTGACGTCGTGTGCACACTGCATGGGCCCGCCCGTGCCGTGCTGACGGGCGAGCGTACCGCACTCAACTTCCTGCAGCGGCTGTCCGGCGTCGCGACACTGACGCGCGCCTACGTGGACGAGGTGGCCGGCACGAACGCGCGCATCCTCGATACGCGCAAGACGACGCCCGGCTGGCGTACACTCGAGAAGGCCGCCGTGCGGGCCGGCGGCGGTGCGAATCATCGGTACGGCCTCCATGACATGGTGCTCCTCAAGGA
Organism: uncultured Gemmatimonadaceae bacterium; assembly: GCA_964384585.1. Classification (GTDB taxonomy): domain Bacteria; phylum Gemmatimonadota; class Gemmatimonadetes; order Longimicrobiales; family RSA9; genus DASTYK01. Next base: position 22,472 of record CAYLME010000010.1, read on the forward strand.
GAACCACATCGCGATGGCGGGTGGCATCGCGGCCGCGCTCGAGATGGTGGCCTCGCAGAATCGCCCCCGTGTACCGGTAGAGATCGAAGTGCGCAATCTCGATGAGCTGGAGCAGGCCATCCACGCGGGGGCAGAGCGTGTCATGCTCGACAACATGACGCTCGACGAGATGCGTGCGGCCGTGGAGCGCGCCCGCGCCGGGAAACGGCCGCCACGTCTCGAGGCGTCGGGCAACATGACCCTCGACCGTGTCCGCGCAGTCGCGGAGACCGGGGTCGATGACATCAGCGTCGGCGCACTCACGCACTCCGCCGTGGCGCTCGACCTCTCGATGCAGGTGCACGCCCTCTGAGCAGCGACGCGCGCCGGCTTGCCGAATGGGAGGGCCGCAGCATCGTGGCCTGGCAGCGCGCATGGCGCATCCCCGCGCTCCACGTGTTCGCGCATGTTTCGTCCACGAACGATGTGCTGCGCGACGCATCAGCGAGCGAAGCGCCGTCCGGTACGACCGCGCTCGCGGAGGTGCAGACCGCCGGCCGGGGCCAGCATGGTCGCACCTGGGAAGGGAAGGCCGGCCAGTCGCTGCTCATCTCTGTCCTGCTGCGGACGCAGACTGCCCACGCGCCCGGGACGGCACCGATCCGCGTCGGCCTCGCAGCCGCGGTTGCAGTCGAAGCCGTCTGCAACGTGACGGTGCAGCTCAAGTGGCCGAACGATCTCGTCGTTGCCGGGCGCAAGCTCGGCGGCGTGCTCTGCGAGGCGACGACGAGCGGCACGTCCACGAGCATCGTCGCGGGCATCGGCATCAACGTCGGGCAGCGCATCGAGGATTTTCCGCCCGGGCTCGCGGATGCGGCGGTGTCGCTTCGCATGGCGGGCTGTGGCGGCGTGCAGCGCAGTGCACTCGCTGGAGCGATCCTGGAACGGCTGGTGCCGCGTGCGGACGGTATCGCACTGCCGCTCGCAGGGCATGAGCTGGACGCGTGGGCGGCCCGCGACGCCCTGGCCGGTCACCTGATCGAGATCGATGGCAGCGCGGCCGGCACTGCGGCGGGACTGAGCCCACAGGGCGAGCTGCGCGTGCAAAGCGACGCGGGAATCGCTACCGTGCACACAGGACGCGTGCGCATCGCGGGCGCACGCACCGTCGCTCACGAAAGGGCGCCATGATCCTGACATTCGACGTCGGTAACACCGAGACCGTGCTCGGGCTTTTCGAGGAGGATGCGCTCGTCGATCACTGGCGCATCTCGACACACGCCGACCGGACGGTCGATGAGCTCGGGCTCCTGGTACGTAACCTGATCCGCGAGTCCGGCTTTCCGGCCGACGCGGTGAGCGGCGCTGCCATCGCTTCCGTCGTACCACCCATGACGCCCCGGCTGGTCGAGATGTGCGAACGGCACCTCGCCGCCAACCCGCTCATCGTCGACGCGCGCACGAGCCTGCCGATCCGCCTCGACGTCGAGGAGCCGCTCTCCGTCGGCGCCGACCGCATCGCCAACACGCTCGCCGCTGCGCGGCTCTACGCACGCGATACGATCGCCGTCGACCTCGGCACCGCGACCACCTTCGATTGCATCACCGCGGACGGCGTGTTCGCGGGCGGCGTCATTTCGCCCGGCGTGAATACCGGCGCCGAGACGCTCGTACGCCGCACCGCACGACTGCCGCGCATCGAGCTCGAGGACGCGCCCGCCACCGTTATCGGCCGGCGCACCGACACGGCACTGCAGAGCGGCATCTTCTACAGCGCCGTGGACGCCATCGACGGCATCGTTCGCCGCATCCGCGAGGAGTGGCGCCGCCCCAACGCGCTCGTCGTCGCAACCGGCGGCCTCGCCCCGCTGCTCGGCCCGCACTGCCAGACCGTGGACCGCATCGAGCCGTACCTGACCCTCTACGGGCTCCACTTCGCCTACCGCCACGTCACTGAGGCCCAGCGGCCGCGCCCCGTCCGGCGCGGCCGGCGACGCGGCTAGCGAGTCACGCCTCACGCCACCGCCGGCGCGGCCGGGCTGGACACCGCCGGCGCGGACAGTCCGGCGCGGCCGTTGCCGGCCGCAGGCGCGCACGGGGCCGCCGCCACACCCGCAGCCATCCCCGCCCTTCGCGCCGTCGCCTTGCCATCCCGGCAGACACGGTCTGCCAGCCCGACAAATCCGGCCGGTACGCGGTTCGCTATGGCGTCGCACCGCGCAGCGGGCGTGCTTGACAGGGGCAGGCGGCCCGCTACCTTTGCGCCTGCGTGTTAGCACTCAACAGTGAGGAGTGCTAACGAGCAACCGAGCAAAACATCCAGAGGAGGTAAGCAGCATGGCCACTGCAGCTGCGACGCAGATCCAGCCGCTGGCGGACCGCGTGGTCGTCAAGGCACTGGAGGAGACCGAGCAGATGCGCGGCGGTCTCTACATTCCGGACACCGCGAAGGAGAAGCCGCAGCAGGGCGAGGTTGTCGCGGTCGGCCCGGGCAAGGTGGGCGACGACGGCAAGCGGATCGATCCGGAAGTGAAGGTCGGCGACAAGGTGCTCTACGGTAAGTACAGCGGTACGGAAGTGACGGTCGGAGACGAGCAGTACCTGATCCTGCGCGAGTCGGATGTGCTCGCGGTCATCAAGTAACCGCGAACTCGAGAACACGGAGGGAAGCAGCCATGGCTGCCAAGGAACTGCAGTTTGATACGGATGCACGTGCAGCGTTGAAGCGCGGCGTGGATCAGCTGGCGCAGGCGGTGAAGGTCACGCTGGGCCCGAAGGGCCGCAACGTCGTGATCGACCGGAAGTTCGGTGCGCCAACGGTGACGAAGGACGGAGTGACGGTCGCGAAGGAAGTCGAGCTGTCGGACCCGATCGAGAACATGGGCGCACAGATGGTCAAGGAAGTGGCGACCAAGACGAGCGACCTGGCGGGTGACGGCACGACGACGGCGACGGTGCTGGCGCAGGCGATCTTCCGCGAGGGCCTCAAGAACGTGACGGCCGGCGCGAACCCGATGGCGATCAAGCGCGGCATCGACAAGGCCGTGGAAGCGGTCGTCAGCGAGCTGAAGGGCCTCTCGACGGACACGAAGGGCAAGAAGGAGATTGCGCAGGTCGGCACGATCTCGGCGAACAACGACGAGGAGATCGGCAACCTGATCGCGGACGCGATGGAGAAGGTCGGCAAGGACGGCGTGATCACGGTCGAGGAGGCGCGCGGCCTGGAGACGACGCTGGAGACGGTCGAGGGCATGCAGTTCGACCGCGGCTACCTCTCGCCGTACTTCGTGACGGATCCGGAGCGCATGGAAGCGGTGCTCGAGGATGCGGTCGTGCTGATCCACGACAAGAAGATCAGCTCGATGAAGGACCTGCTCCCCGTGCTGGAGAAGGTTGCACAGCTGGGCAAGCCGCTCCTGATCATCTCCGAGGACGTCGAGGGCGAGGCGCTCGCGACGCTGGTGGTGAACAAGCTGCGTGGCACGCTGCGCGTGTGTGCAGTCAAGGCGCCGGGCTTCGGTGATCGCCGCAAGGCCATGCTGCAGGACATCGCGGTCCTGACGGGCGGCCAGGTGGTCAGCGAGGAGGTCGGCTTCAAGCTCGAGAACGCCACGCTGAACGATCTCGGCAAGGCGAAGCGCATCGTCGTTGACAAGGACAACACGACGATCGTGGATGGTGCGGGTGTCCAGGACCAGATCAAGGGCCGCATCGAGGAGATCCGCGTGGCGATCGACAAGTCCACGTCGGACTACGACCGCGAGAAGCTGCAGGAGCGTCTGGCCAAGCTGGCCGGCGGTGTTGCAGTGATCAACGTCGGTGCTGCGACCGAGACCGAGATGAAGGAGAAGAAGGCGCGCGTCGAGGATGCGCTGCACGCAACGCGTGCCGCGGTCGAGGAGGGCATCGTGCCCGGCGGCGGCGTCGCACTGCTCCGTGTGCAGGCGAAGCTCGACAACCTGAAGGTCGGCGAGGCGGATGAGCAGATCGGTGTTGCGATCATCCGTCGCGCGCTCGAGGAGCCGATCCGCCAGATCGCGGAGAACGCAGGCGCCGAGGGTTCGATCATCGTGGACAAGGTCCGCGGCAACAAGAACCCGAACTTCGGTTACAACGCGCGTACCGAGAAGTACGAGGACCTGGTCGAGGCCGGCGTCATCGACCCGACCAAGGTCACGCGCACCGCGCTGCAGAACGCCGCGTCCATCGCCTCGCTGATGCTCACGACCGAGTGTGTGGTCGTCGAGAAGCCCGAGGAGGAGAAGGCGGCACCGGCAATGCCGGGTGGCGGCATGGGCGGGATGTACTAGTTCGGAGCAGGTTGTTGGAGCTGGAAGGAGCCCGGGGCGTTGCTGCGTCCCGGGCTTCGTTTTTCAGGCGGGCCCGGGACCCGCGGCCGGGGCCCTGGGCCGGGGAGGGAGACGCTCGGGAGCGTAGGGCGTCTCTTCGTCACGCAGAGCCGCGGAGCAACACAGCCACAGAGCACGAATTCGCAGGAAGCTGCCGACGAAGAATGTCGTGAGCGTCGGCATCCCTCTGCGTCTCCGCACCTCCGCGGCTCTGCGTGACAAAGAGGAGTCCCAAACCCCAGGGGATAGACCCATCCTTGCCGCTCCAACAGGCTCTTTCTATGTTTCGTGGATGGAGCATTTCACACGGACGACGACCTGCACGACTACGACGCGCGCTGACCGGAGGGGTGAGGCGCGGTAGAGTCCGTGCGCGGTTGCGGACGGATGCGGCCCCTCCGAACATGCGGAGCGGGCCGTTTTTTTGGCACACACATTCGACTGCACGGATCGATGATCAAGGTCACACTGCCGGACGGCAAGGAACTCGAGATGGAGGACGGCGCGACGCCACTCGCCGTGGCGCAGCGGATCGGCTCACGGCTGGCCAGGGCGGCGGTCGCCGCGAAGGTGAATGGCACCATCGTCGAGCTGTCGCGCCCGATCGACGAGGATGCGCGCATCGAGATCCTGACGGACCGTTCGCCGGAAGCGCTGGATGTGCTCCGTCACTCTGCGGCGCACGTGCTCGCGACCGCAGTGCGTCGTGTGCGGCCCGGTGCAGGCATCGGCTTCGGCCCATCGATCGATGACGGCTTCTACTATGACTTCGAGGTGGATCGTCCGTTCACGCCGGAGGAGCTGGACGCGATCGAGCGCGAGATGCACGAGGTGGCCCGCGCCGCGGATCCGTTCGAGCGACGCGTCGTGTCCCGTGCGGAGGCGCGCGAGCTGTTCGCGGACGATCCGCTCAAGCTGGAGCGACTCGAGGAGCTCGGCGACGACGAAGTCATCACGGTCTACCGCAGCGGACCGTTTCTCGATCTCTGTCGTGGGCCGCACGTTCCGGATACGTCGCGCGTACAGCACTTCAAGCTGATGAACACCGCGGGTGCATACTGGCGCGGCGATGTGAAGCGTCAGATGCTGCAGCGCATCTACGGGACGGCCTGGTTCAGCGAGAAGGACCTTGCCGGCCACCTGCACCGGCTCGAGGAGGCGAAGCGCCGCGACCATCGCAAGCTCGGTCGCGAACTGGATCTTTTCTGGTTCCACCCGGCGGCGCCCGGCGCTGCGTTCTGGAGCGACCGCGGCACCACGATCTTCCGGCTGCTGAACGAGTGGATGGTCGAGCGGCTGTCGCGCAGCGGCTATCAGCAGGTGAAGACGCCGCTGCTCTACAACAAGTCGCTCTGGCAGGTGAGCGGGCACTGGGGCAAGTACAGGGAGAACATGTTCCTCGTGCTCGACAGCGAGACCGGTGAGCACGACTTCTCGCTCAAGCCTATGAACTGCCCGTCGCATCATCTGATGTTCGCCTCGAAGCGACGCAGCTACCGCGAGCTGCCCGTGCGCTACGCGACGCAGGACGTGCTGCACCGCAACGAAGTGAGCGGTGCGCTGTCGGGCCTCACGCGCGTGCGGCAGTTCCAGCAGGACGACGCGCACATCTACCTGATGGAGTCGCAGATCATCGAGGAAGTGCGTCGCCTGGTCGAGATGGTCGACTACTTCTACAACGCGCTCGGTCTGCGTTACCGCGCGAAGTTCGCGACGCGCCCGGAGCAGCGCGTAGGCGATGACGCCCTCTGGGACCGTGCGGAGGCGGGACTGCGCGGCGCGCTCGAGGCGATCGGCCTCGACTACGAGCTGAAGGAGGGCGACGGCGCATTCTACGGTCCGAAGATCGACTTCGACGTCGAGGACGCGATCGGCCGCAGCTGGCAGCTCGGCACCATCCAGCTCGACTACCAGAACCCCGAGCTCTTCGATCTCACGTACGTAGGCGAGGACAACGCGGAGCACCGACCGGTCATCATCCACCGCGCGATCTTCGGATCATTCGAGCGCTTCATCGCGATCCTGACCGAGCACTTCGCGGGCGCGTTCCCGCTCTGGTTCGCGCCCGAGCAGGTTCGCGTCATCGCGATCACCGACGAAGTCACCGAGAGCGCGCTCTCCCTCGTCGAGGAACTGGGTGACGCGGGCCTGCGAGCCCACTTCGACGAGCGCGCCGAGACCCTCAACTACAAGATCCGCGAGGCCGAGACCATGAAGGTCCCCTACATGGCCGTGATCGGTGCGCGGGAGGCTGCGGCAGGTACGGTGGCCGTGCGGGCGCGAGGGGCGGGAAAGAAGCAGGAGATCGTGCCGCGTGAGGAGTTCATCGGGCGGCTGCTGGGGGAGGTGGCGTCGAAGGCGTTGCCGGCGCAGGGCTGAGGGGGCGGGAGCGCCGTCGGGACTGCGGGAAAACCGTTGACGCCCCACGGCATGTCCGCTAGCTTCCACGCCGAACAATCAGGCAAGCGAGGGGGCGGGTGCCCTCTCCACCCTTCGGTCCGCTGCGGCGGTACCGCCGGGTTCGGAACCAGCCGTCGGCCCGGAGCAAGTAATGTCCGGTGCCGGTTGGTATGTACCGGACCCGTTCAGCAGCAACGGGTCCGTTTGTTTTCCTGAGGAGGTTTCCCATATCGACAGAGCGTAGAGTCCGCGTCAACCGGCAGATCCGCATCAGCCCCGTCCGTGTCATTGGCGCGGATGGCGAGCAGCTCGGGATCCTGCCGGTGGAGGAGGCCCTGGCGGCGGCAGAGGAGCAGGGTCTCGACCTCGTAGAAGTTGCGCCGACGGCGCGGCCGCCGGTGGTACGCATCATGGACTACGGAAAGTTCAAGTACGAGGAGGCGCGGCAGGCTCGGGCGGCGCGCAAGAAGCAGCACCAGACGCAGATCAAGGAAGTCAAGATGCGACCGATGATCGAGCCGCATGACTTCGAGTTCAAGATCCGGCATGCGCGCCGCTTTCTGGAAGAGGGTGACAAGGTGAAGGTCACCATGATGTTCCGTGGCCGGCAGATCACGCATCCGGAACTGGGTCGCGAGGTGCTGAAGGAAGTGGCGGAAGCGTTGCAGGACGTCGGTAAGGTGGAAAGTGTGCCGTCGATGGAAGGCCGGATGATGATCATGGTCGTGGCGCCGAAGAAGTAGGCGGCGTCGCGTAGCGAGGAGAGGCAGCATGCCGAAGATGAAGACGAACCGGAGCGCTTCGAAGCGCTTCAAGCTGACGGGCAAGGGGAAGGTCAAGCGTCGTCAGGCGTTCAAGAGCCACATCCTGACGAAGAAGTCGCCGAAGCGTAAGCGGAAGCTGCGTCATGCAGCGATCGCCGAGGGCGGCGACGCGAAGCGCGTCAAGCGCATGCTGCGGGGGAACTGACCATGGCACGCGTAACGATGGCGGTGCCTCGCCACCGCAAGAAGAAGCGCTATTTCCGTGCGGCGCGCGGCTACTTCGGTGGTCGCTCGAAGCTCTGGCGCATCGCGAAGAACGCGGTGGAGCGCGGCTGGGCGTACTCGTACCGGGACCGCAAGCAGCGCAAGCGTGAGTTCCGTCGCCTGTGGATCACGCGCATCAACGCGGCGGTCCGTCAGCACGACGACCAGCTGAACTACTCGCGGTTCATGAACGGGCTGAAGCGCGCCGGCATCGAGGTCAACCGCAAGGTGCTCGCCGACCTCGCCGTGCGCGATGCGACGGCGTTTGGAGAGCTCGTCCGCCAGGCGAAGACGAACCTGAGCTGATTCAGCAGGACGTGTTCGGAGCGGGCGGCAGCGGAGCGGCAGTGCTCTGCGGCTGCCCGTTTTCGTATTCGCTCTTTCGCAGAGCGCGCAGGCGACAGAAATTGGCTCGCCCCGTCGAGCGGGACTGAGTACTACGGACAGGCGGCACGGCCGCCACGCAGGTGACATGAGTACAACCATTACGGATGAGCTGAACCGCCTCGAGGCGGAAGCGCGCGCGGCGGTCGGTGAGGCGCGCGATGCCGACACGCTGGAGGCGCTGCGCGTACGTTTCCTCGGCCGCAAGGAGGGCCGCCTCACGGCGATCATGCGGCGGCTGGGCGAGCTGTCGGCGGAGGAGCGGCCGCAGGCCGGCCAGGCGGCGAACCGCGTGAAGGACGTCGTGAGCCGACTGCTCGAGGAACGTGCGGCCGACGTCGGTGTGGGCGACGCGGGGAAGGCATCGCCGGACGTCGATCTCACGCTGCCCGCGCGCATGCAGTGGCGAGGTGCGCGGCATCCGGTCACGCTCGTGCTGGACGAGATCTTCCGCGTGTTGAGCAGGCTCGGCTTCACACGTGCGCGCGGCCCCGAGGCCGAGACCGACTGGCACAACTTCACGGCCCTGAACACGCCGCTCGATCATCCGGCGGCGGACATGCACGACACGTTCTACCTCGCGCCCGGCATCCTGCTGCGCAGCCACACCTCGCCGGTGCAGGTGCGCACCATGCTGGGTGGACCGCCGCCGATCCGCATCGTCGCGCCGGGCATGTGCTATCGCCGCGATCCGTGGGACGCGTCGCACGCGCCCGCGTTCGAGCAGCTCGAGGGACTCGTCGTCGATGAAGGGATCACGTTCGTCGATCTGAAGGCGACGCTCGCCGAGTTCGCGCGCGGCCTGTTCGGTACACAGACGAAGGTGCGGCTGCGGCCGTCGTACTTCCCGTTCACGGAGCCGTCGGCGGAAGTGGACGTGAGTTGCACGATCTGTGGCGGCAAGGGCTGCAGCACGTGCAAGCACACGGGCTGGAGCGAGATCATGGGTGCGGGCATGGTCGATCCCGCGGTGTTCGAAGCGGTCGGCTACGACCCGCAGCGCTACACCGGCTTTGCATTCGGCATGGGGCCCGCGCGCATCGCGCTGCAGCGTTATGCCATCCCTGACATTCGCATGCTCTACGAGGGTGACGCACGCTTCCTCGAGCAGTTCGTCGGATCATGAATATCAGTTACCGCTGGCTGCAGTCGCTCGCGCCGGACCTGGACGCAACGCCCATCGAGATCGCCGACCGTCTCGCGGCCTACGGCGCGCCCGCAGACGAGGTCGCGGATATTGCCGCGAATCTGCGCGACGTCGTCGTCGCGCGCGTCGTGGAGGCGCGCAGGCATCCGAACGCGGACCGCCTCTCGCTGTGCACCGTCGATGCGGGTGGCCCGGAACCGCTCAGCGTGGTGTGTGGCGCACCGAACGTGCAGGCGGGTGCGTACTATCCGTTCGCACCGGTTGGTGCATCGCTGCCGAACGACCTGAAGATCCGCAAGGCGAAGATCCGCGGCGAGACGAGTGAGGGCATGCTGTGCAGTGCTGCCGAGCTGGGGCTCGGCCGCGACCACAGCGGCATCCTCACGCTGCACGGCACGTTCGTACCGGGTGAGGCGTTTGCCGGTGCGGTCGGGCTGGATGATGCGCGTATCGTGCTGGACATCACGCCGAACCGCGGCGATCTGCTCTCGCACCTCGGCGTTGCACGTGAGCTGGCGGGTACCGGCGTGCGGCTGCCATCGCTGCCCGGCACGGGCGACGCCGGTCACCGCGTCACGATCGAGGGCGACCGTGCAGGCGGGATTCACATCCGCGTGGATGACACCGACGGTTGCCCGCGCTATCTCGGCGCGCTCATTCGCGGCGTGCGCATCGGGCCGTCGCCCGCCTGGCTCGACGCACGGCTGCGCGCGATCGGGCAACGGCCGATCAACAACGTGGTCGATGCGACGAACCACATCCTGCACGAGCTCGGACAGCCGCTGCACGCATTCGATGCGTCGAAGCTGGGTGGCCAGCAGGTGATCGTGCGGCGCGCACGTGATGGCGAGAAGATCCGGACGCTGGACGGCGTCGAGCGCAAGCTCGACTCGTCCATGCTCGTGATCGCCGATGCGAACGTGCCGGTCGCACTCGCCGGCATCATGGGCGGCGCCAACAGCGAGGTCACTGACGAGACGGTCGATGTGCTGCTCGAGTGCGCACTCTTCGACCCGGCGCTGACGCGCCGCACACGGACCACGCTCGGCCTGTCGACGGACGCGAGCTACCGGTTCGAGCGCGGCGTCGATCCGGAGGGGATGGACACGGCGCTGCGGCGCGCGATCGATCTCATCGTCGCCGTTGCGGGCGGCACGGTTGAGGGCGCGGCACACGTCGGCACGGAGCTGGAGCCGCGTCGCACGATCGTGTTGCGCGAGTCACGCGTGGAGCAGGTGCTCGGTGTGCCGTTCACGACAGCGCAGCTTGCCGACCTGCTCGCGCCGATCGGCTTCGACGTCGATGCGCGCGACGCGGAGACGATCACGGTGCGCGTGCCCGGGTTCCGCAGCTACGACATCATGCGCGAGGACGACCTCGTCGAGGAGGTCGCGCGCCGTCACGGCTACGACCAGTTTCCGGATGAGCTGCGCCCGTTCCGCGTGGGAGCGCTCGAGGATCATCCGCTCAGCCGGCTCGAGGACATGCTGCGCACGCTTCTCACGGGCGCGGGCTTCCATGAGACGCGCAGCGTGCCGTTCGTCGGTGAGAAGGAGGGCGATGTGGCGCTGCTGCTGCCGCTCGCCTCGAACGAGAGCCGGCTGCGTCGCACACTGCTGCACACGCTCGTGCGCCGGCTCGAGTACAACTTCGCACGCGGTACGGCGAACCTGCGGCTGTTCGAGCTCGGCAGCGTCTTCGCCCCCGGCAGGCCGGGTGAGCTGCCGCTCGAGGCGACGCATGCCGCCGTCGTGTTCACCGGAGCGCGTGCGCCCGAGCACTGGAGCACGCGTACCGAGCCGTTCGACGCGTTCGATCTGAAGGCGCTGGGTGAGGTGCTGGCAGACCGCCTCCAGCTCGAGATGCGCGCGACCGATGGCGGCGACGTGCCGCCCGCGTTCCAGCCGCTGCTCGCGGCGCCGCTCTTCGCGCTGACCGCTGGCGACGGCGAAGTCGTAGGTGCTGCCGGGCGCCTGAATCCCCGCGCGATCGACGCACCGGCGTGGGCGGGCGACGTCTGGGCGATCGAGCTCGTCATCCGCCCGGACATGCTCGTACGGCGTGAGTTCACGCTCCGGCCTCTGCCGCTCTACCCGGCGATCGAGCGCGACCTGGCGCTGCTCGTGCCTGCCTCGGTCCCGTCGAGCGACATCGAAGCGACGATCCGTGCGAGCGGCGGAGCCCTGCTCCAGGACGTCGCACCCTTCGACCTGTTCACCGGCAAGGGAATACCCGCAGGGACGCGCAGCATCGCGTTCCGGCTGCATTTCCGCTCGCCGGAGCGTACACTTACCGACGACGAAGCCGACGAGGCGGTTGCCCGCGTCCTGCGCGCACTGGAACAGACTCACGGAGTCACGCGTCGTGCCTGACCTTCAGATACCACTGCCACCGCCGGAGTGGGACGCTCTCGAGCTGTCCGTTCGGCGCCTGCTCGAAACCCATGATGCCCTGAAGCGGCGCACCCAGACCGCCGAGCGACGCGTGCGCGAATTGGAGTCTGCGCTCGGACGCGTTTCGAGCGGCGCGCTGGACCCGCTCGCCCTCTCGGAGCGGGCCACCGTGCTCGAGCGCGAGAACAAGGACCTGATCGACCGGCTCGCACGCGCCAACGCGCTTGTCGAGCGGATCGCGGCACGGCTCAACTTTCTGGAGGCCGAGCGATGAGCGACCAGACGAAGAGTGTCGTCACCGTCGAGATCGCCGGCGAGGAGTACACGCTGCGGGCTGACACGACGCCGGATTACGCCAGGGAATGCGCCGCGCACGTGGATCACACGATCACGGAGATCCTGCAGGGCGGTTCGCTCATTCAGACGCACAAGGCTGCAATCCTTGCCGCCCTCTCGCTCACCGACCAGTTGTTCCAGGCACGGCGCGAGACCGAGGAGATGCGCGCCGAGATCGGCCGCCTCGCCGAGGCGCTTACCGCTGATGTGCGCGCCCGCCTCGAGCCGTCCGACAACGCGCCCGCACAACGGTAGCTCAGCCCGTCCTTC
>CAYLME010000010.1:34857-41751 GCA_964384585.1 uncultured Gemmatimonadaceae bacterium
CCGCCTCGAGCCGTCCGACAACGCGCCCGCACAACGGTAGCTCAGCCCGTCCTTCGATCGGGCGCGCGGCGGCGTGGCGTGCCCCCGACCCCGTGCTGACCTGCAAGGCATCCGGCCGGATTCCACCGCCAGCAGAGCGTCAATGTCGTTTCCGGTGGGGCGTTCCACCTTGCGGCGCCTCGCGCGCGCCCGCTAGTTTGCGCGGAAGGGCGCGGCGCAGGTGTCGATATGCCGCAGCCTCAATTGTCGTAACCAGTTAGCCTACCGCGGCGGCCGATGGTCGCCTTTCTGGAGTGATCATGGATTCTCCGTTGCTGCTCGGCGTGTTCGCCGTCGGCGCAGCCCTCGTGGGCGTGCTTGCCGGCTGGTGGCTCGAGCGCAGGCGGCTGCAAAGGTATCAGGCCGATGCAGAGTCCGTCGCAGCGCGCATTCGCGAGGAGGCCGGCGCGGAGGCCGAGCGCCTGAAGCGTGCCGCCGAGCTGGAGGGCAAGGAAGAAGCGTATCGCGCGCGCGAGGAATGGGAGCGCGAAGAGGCGCGCCGCCGCGAGGACCAGGAGCGCGCGGAGCAGCGGATCGAGGAGCGCCGCAGCGGACTGGACCGAAAATACGATCTGCTGGAAACGAAGGAGCGGCAGGTCGCGGAGCGCGAGAGAGGACTAGAGGCGCGGGCGCTGGAGCTGCAGGCGCGCCAGGACGCCACGGCCAGGGTGGAGCAGGAGGCGCAGGCGCGGCTCGAGGCGCTCGCGGGCCTGAGCTCGGAGGAAGCGCTCAAGCGGCTGATGCAGCGTCTGGAGGAGGAGGCCCGTGCGCGCGCAGCGAACACGATCCGCGAGATCAAGGAGAACGCGAAGCGGGACGCGGAGCGCGAGGCGCGCAACATCGTGTCGCTCGCGATCCAGCGCATTGCAGCGGACCACACGGCGGAGAGCACCGTCTCGGTCGTGAGCCTGCCGTCCGACGAGATGAAGGGCCGCATCATCGGACGTGAGGGTCGCAACATCCGCGCGTTCGAGCAGGCGACCGGCATCGACGTCATCATCGACGACACCCCCGAAGCTGTGATCCTCTCGGGCTTCGACCCGATCCGTCGCGAGACTGCGCGGCTTGCGCTGGAGAAGCTCGTCGCGGACGGTCGCATCCATCCGGGCCGGATCGAGGAAGTCGTCGAGAAGAGTCGCAAGGAAGTCGAGGAGGGGATGATCCAGGCCGCCGAGGAGGCCTGCTACGAGCTCGGCGTCCACGGCATTCACCCGGAGATCATCAAGGTCCTCGGCCGACTCAAGTTCCGCACGTCCTACGGCCAGAACCAGCTGCTCCACGCCAGGGAAGTTGCGCGCGTTGCGGGCAACATGGCCGCCGAGATGGGCCTCGACGCGACCATGACGAAGCGGATGGGCCTGCTCCACGACGTCGGCAAGGGACTTACGCACGAGCACGAGGGCACGCACGTCGAGCTCGGCTGGAACCTCTGCAAGAAGTACAATGAACCTGACCAGGTGCTGAACGCGATCAAGGCGCACCACGACGAGGAACCGCACCGCTACGCGGAAACGTTCCTCGTGACCGCCGGCGACGCGATCAGCGGCGCCCGTCCCGGTGCCCGGCGCGAGATGTTCGAAACCTACGTGAAGCGCCTCGAGAAACTGGAAGCAATCGCCAACGGCTTCCCCGGCGTCGAGCGCTGCTTCGCGATCCAGGCGGGCCGCGAAGTGCGCGTGCTCGTAGACCCCGAGAACGTGAACGACACGACGATGTCGGAGCTGAGCGAGCAGATTGCGCGGCGCCTGGAAGACGAGCTGCAGTATCCGGGACAGATCAAGGTGGTGGTCATCCGTGAAACACGCGCAGTTGACTTCGCTCGCTAGATTTTCCGGATCGACCACAGCGGGCACAGAGTCACAACAGTGTCCGTGTACTCGGTGGTAGAGAAGAACGACAGGACAATGGCAAAGATCATCAGTGGAACCGAACTGAGTGAAACCATCCGCGCGGAGATCGCGCAGGATGCTGCGGCGTTCCGGGAAGAGACCGGCGTACAGCCCGGGCTGGCGGTCGTCATCGTCGGCAATGATCCGGCGAGCGAGGTGTATGTGCGCTCGAAGGGGAAGGCGGCGGAGGCGGCGGGCTTTTACTCGCGTACGATCAAGCTCGATGAGTCCACATCGGAAGACGAGCTGCTCGGTGTGATCGAGGGGCTGAATGCGGATCCGCGCGTGCACGGGATTCTGTGCCAGCTGCCGGTCCCGAAGCACATCGATTCCGGTCGGGTGCTGCTCGCGATCGATCCGTCGAAAGACGTGGACGGGTTTCACCCGATGAATGCGGGAAGGCTGGCCGTCGGTGATCCCGATGTGCTGGCGCCGTGCACGCCGGCGGGTGTGATCGAGATGATTCTGCGCTCGGGGTACGAGACACGCGGGAAGCATGCGGTCGTAGTCGGCCGCTCCACCATCGTCGGGCGGCCGATGGCGCTGCTGCTGCTGAGGAACGGTCGCGGCGGCGATGCGACGGTCACGGTCGCGCATTCGCGCACGCAGGACCTGGGCGCGATCACGCGCCAGGCGGATATCCTGATCGCTGCCGTGGGCCGGCCGGAGATGATCACGGGCGACATGATCAAGCCTGGCGCTGTCGTGATCGACGTCGGCATCAACCGTGTCGATGACCCGAGCGCGAAGCGCGGCTATCGACTTGTCGGTGATGTGCATTTCGAGGGGGCCGAGAAGGTCGCCGGAGCGATCACACCCGTGCCGGGCGGCGTCGGTCCGATGACCATCACGATGCTGCTGCACAACACGCTGCGCGCTGCGCGTGCGATCACGGCGTCGGAGGCGGTCACGCGCTGATGCGTGATTTCTTCGAGGACGGCGCGCGCCCACAACGGCGGGCCTATGTCCGCCAGGGCGGCAGCAGCTGGTCGTTGCAGAACGCCGGGGCACAGGACTACACGCCATCCACGCTGAACGCGTTTGCGCGCAACATCATCGAGGGTTCGTTCCCGCCGATCTTCGTGCGGGGCGAGGTGACGGGGTGGAAGCGGTACGCGAGCAGCGGGCATTGCTACTTCACGCTGCGTGACGCCACGGCGCAGGTGCGCTGCGTCATGTTCTCGCGCGATGCCGCACGGCTCCCTGCGGATCCCGAGGAGGGCATGGAGATCCGCGTCTTCGGCACGCTCACGCTGTACGAGCGGCGCGGTGATTTCCAGCTCGGGGTGCGCGAACTCGAAGCGGGCGGCGGCGATGGTCTCTGGCGGCTCGCGTTCGAAAACCTTCGCCGTCGCCTGGAGGCTGAAGGCCTGCTCGCGCCGGAGCGCAAGCGACCGCTGCCCGCGCATCCCTCGACCATCGGTATCGTCACGTCTGCTGCGGGCGCCGCGCTGCATGACATCCTGCATGTCGTGCAGAAGCGCGCGCCCTGGACCCGCGTGGTGCTGGCGCCGGCGCGCGTCCAGGGAGAGGGTGCGTCGGCCGATGTGGCACGCGCGCTCGCGTGCCTGGATCGTGCCGGCCTCTGCGATGTCATCATCGTCGGGCGCGGCGGCGGCTCGATCGAGGATCTCTGGGCGTTCAACGAGGAGCCGGTGGCGCGTGCGATCGCGGCGTGCAGCGTTCCCGTGATCAGCGCTGTGGGTCACGAGATCGACGTCACGATCGCCGATCTCGTCGCTGACTGCCGTGCACCTACACCGAGCGCAGCAGCGGAGCGCGCCGTTCCCGATCACGCGTCGCTTGCGCGCGAGTCCGATGCGCTGCGCATGCGCATGCGTCGCTCGATCGAGTGGCGAGTAGATGCGGCGCGCGATTCCATCGAGGGCGCGGCCGCAGCGCTCGAGGCGGGTGTGCGCGACGTGATCAGCGTTCGCCGAGAACGCGCGGACCGCAGCGCCGGGATGCTCGATGCACTCTCGCCTCTCGCCGCGCTGCGTCGCGGTTATGCCGTGCCGCTCGCCGCGAACGGCAGGATACTGCGCTCCGTCGCCGAGTTCGAGCCGGGCGCTGCGTTCGCGTTGCGCGTGGCGGACGGCGTCGTGGATTGCAGCGCTGCCGGCGTGAAGACCATCGAGTTGCCGGAGCCGACCCGTGGCTGAAGCAGAGTCCGGCGCCATCGAGCGGCGCATCAGCCGGCTCGAGGAGATCGTTTCACGTCTCGAGCGCGAGGAGCTGGAGCTCGATGAGGCGCTGCGTCTCTTCGAGGAAGGCATCGGTCACCTGCGCGAGGTGCGCGGCATGCTGCGCAGCGCGGAGCTGCGGGTCGAGCAGCTGA
This sequence comes from uncultured Gemmatimonadaceae bacterium, assembly GCA_964384585.1. GTDB lineage: Bacteria > Gemmatimonadota > Gemmatimonadetes > Longimicrobiales > RSA9 > DASTYK01. The sequence goes on from CAYLME010000010.1 coordinate 39,124, forward strand.
TCGAGGAAGCCGACGGCTCCTTCACGACCGAGCCGTTCCGCGAGGAATGACGGCCGGACCCGTGCTGCTCGGTGCCGCGCGCGCAGCCGCTGATCGTGCGCTCGAGCGTGCGAGCGACGTGTTGCTCGACGGTGTGCCGGCTGCACTCGCCGATCCCGTCCGCTACGCACTCGCCGGTGATGGCAAACGGTTGCGGCCGATCCTGTGTGCCGCGGCGTACCGCGCGCTCGGCGGCACACACGACGCCATCCACGACGTCGGTGCAGCGATCGAGATCATCCACACGTACTCGCTCGTCCACGACGATCTGCCCTGCATGGACGACGACGACCTGCGCCGCGGCCGGCCGACCACGCATCGCGCGTACGACGTCCGCACCGCCACCATCGCGGGCGCCTTCATGATCCCGCTCGCCGTGCGCCAGATGGTGCGGGCTGCCGATGCGCTCGCCCTGCCGACCGCGACGTGCGCCGCCATGGTCCACGAACTCGTTGACGCGGCCGGCGCGAGCGGCATGGTCGGGGGCCAGTGGCTGGACCTGGCCGGGGTCGATCGGCTGGAGGCGCTCAGCGAGACCCATCGTCGCAAGACGGGGGCGCTCATGGCCGCCGCCATGGCGCTCGGCGCGCACGCAGCCGGCGCGACGCCAGGCGTCGTCGCCGCATTCCGTACCGCAGGTACGCGGCTCGGCCTCGCATTCCAGATCCACGACGACGTGCTGGACGAGACCGCGACCGCGGACGTCCTCGGCAAGACGGCGGGCAAGGACCGCGCGAGCGAGAAAGTCACCTACGTCCGCCTGCTGGGACTGGAGAAAGCACGGTTTGCCGCGCACGAGGCGGCGGCGGCAGCCCGGCAGGCGGTCGTCCAGGCAGGCGTGGACGACCCCGAACTGCTCGGGCTGGTCGCATTCGCCGTGGAGCGGGATCGGTAGCTATATTCGGGGCTTCGTGGCGCTGCACCATGCGCCGCCCGGATTACCCAGGAGGAGCCGTGTCGATTCTGGATCGGATTCAGTCGCCCGTGGATCTTCGCACCCTCGCGCAGGAGGAGCTGCCGGCGGTTGCCGCCGGAGTGCGTGAGCGGATGGTCGATGTGATCAGTCGGACGGGCGGCCATTTCGCGCCGGGCCTCGGCGTCGTGGAACTGACGATTGCGCTGCACTACGTTTTCAATACGCCGGACGACAAGCTGATCTGGGACGTCGGCCACCAGGGCTACCCGCACAAGATTCTGACCGGCCGCAACGAGGAGTTCGCCCGCATTCGTGCGAAGGGTGGACCGTCCGGCTTCCTGTCGCGCAAGGAGTCGGAGTACGACGTCTTCGGCGCTGGCCACGCGGCCACCTCGATCTCGGCGGCGCTCGGGATCGCGACCGCGCGCGACCTCAACAATGACGACTTCAAGGTCGTAGCCGTAATCGGTGACGGCTCGATGACGAGCGGCATCGCGTACGAGGCGCTGAACAACGCCGGCCATACGGACCGGGACCTCATCGTCGTGCTGAACGACAACGAGATGTCGATCTCGCCCAACGTCGGTGCGATCCACAAGTACCTGACGGGGATCATCACGAACCCGTTCTACAACCGGATCCGCGAGGAGATCAAGCAGTTCCTCCAGCGCTCCGAGGGCGGCCTGACCGGACGCCTCGAACAGCTCGTGCTGAAGATGGAAGAGGGCGCGAAAGGCTTCTTCACGGCCGGCATGCTCTTCGAGGAACTCGGCTTCCGCTATGTGGGTCCGATCGACGGCCACGACCTCGACACGCTCGTGGACACGCTCCGCGAAGTCCGGAAGTGGGACGGCCCGCGCCTGGTGCACGTCATCACGAAGAAGGGGAAGGGCTTCCCGCTCGCCGAGCAGAACCCGGTCGTTTGGCACGGTGCAACACCGTTCGACAAGATCAGCGGCGAGATCACGAAGAAGAAGACCGCAACGCCGGCGTATACTGCGGCATTCGGCAAGGGCCTCGTCGAGCTGGGCGAGCAGCGCAGCGACGTGGCGGTGATCACCGCCGCAATGCCGAGTGGCACCGGCACCGGCACGTTCGGCGACACGTTCCCGGATCGCTACTTCGACGTCGGCATCGCCGAGGGTCACGGCGTCACGTTCGCCGCGGGGCTGGCGACCGAGGGCATCAGGCCGGTCGTCGCGATCTACTCGACGTTCCTGCAGCGCGCCTACGACTCGATCATTCACGACGTTGCAATCCAGAAGCTGCCGGTCGTCTTCGCGATGGACCGCGGCGGCCTGGTCGGCAACGACGGCCCCACGCACATGGGCCTCTATGACATCGCCTATATGCTGGCAGTGCCGAACATGGTCGTGACCGCGCCGAAGGATGGTGCGGAAATGCTCGCGCTGTTGCGGCTCGGGGTCGAGCAGGATGCGCCGTTCGCCCTGCGCTACCCGCGCGCAAACGTGCCCGCACCCGTACCGGCACTCTCCGAGATTCCGCCCGTGGAGTTCGGCACGTGGGAAGTGCTGCGTACCGGACGTCACACCGCAATCCTCGCCGTCGGTACGATGGTGATGCCCGCACTCGAGGCGGCGCAGCGACTCGCCGCGGAAGGCATCGACGCCACCGTGGTGAACTGCCGTTTCATGAAGCCGTACGACGAGCAG
>CAYLME010000011.1:0-11900 GCA_964384585.1 uncultured Gemmatimonadaceae bacterium
GTGGCGTCGCGTGCTGCACGTCGCGGATGCGCTGCCGGATCTGCGCACTGCAACGAACTCTCATCTGAAGCGACGCATGCTCGACCAGGATAAGGTGCTGGCCACCGTAGTACGGCTGATCTGTCGTGCGTACTTCCGCGCGGGCAGTGAACGGTACGCGGTGACGAACCGCACGTTCGGGATCTGCACGCTGCGCAAGACACATGTGAGCGTGCATGGTCACACGCTGATCTTCACGTACTCGGGCAAGCGCAGTCTGGATCAGCGTCAGGTCGTCGCAGCGACGCCGCTCGTGGAGATCATCGAGGACCTGCTGGAGCTGCCCGGCAAGCGCCTGTTCCAGTTCATCGACGCGGACGCCCTGAGCGAGGTCGGCCTGGGTGAAATCGGCAGATCGCGGTCGCGTCGTGGCAGGAGCACACGTCGCAGCCAGGTTCCGCCCTCTGCCGTGCGCAGCGTTACGGCCCAGCACGTGAACCGCTATATCGGTGACGTGCTGGGCGAGCGATTCACCTCGAAGGACCTGCGCACCTTTGGCGGCACCATGCGTGCGGCAACGATCCTCGCGGACATCGGTCCCTCGCGCAGCGATACGGAAGCGAGACGCAACATCGCGCTCGCGTGCAAGCTGGTCGCTGCCGAGCTGGGCAACACTCCAGCCATCTGCAGGAAGGCGTACATCCATCCGGCGGTGCTCGACCAGTACGCACTGGGCCGCACGATCGAAACGCACGCACAGCGACGGCGGGGTCGGGTGCCGGACCGGGAGCGGGAAGGGTACTACCCGGAGGAAGCGTCCCTCATCCGGTTTCTGCGGCGTTACGGCTGAGGCCGTGCGTCCGGCGTGCTGCGCAGCGGGTCATGGCCCTGCATCGCCGGGCACACTGCTGACCTCTTCCTCGTGCACATCGGCTTCGTGCTGGCGGGTGCGCGTGCCTCGCCGATCCGGCGCGGACAGCTCGTAGAGCAGGAACTTCAGTTCGCGCGTGCGCAGAACCGGAAGTGACACATTGAATACCGGCACACCGCCGGGCGTTCGTCCTTCGAACGAACCGTGATGGGCGTGGCCGTGGAACACGACGTTCGCGCCCATGGTGTCGATCGGCTGCACGAGGCGGGATGACCCGAGAAACGGCCACAGCATCTCCGGCTCGCCGTGCACCGTGTCCTCGATCGGTGCGTAGTGCAGCAGCACCACGCGTGTTTCGGCGTTCATGTTGCGCAGCGCGTTCTCGAGCTTGATCGACTCGTCGATTGCCTGCTTCGCGAACTCCTTGATCAGCGTCTCGCCGAACGGGGCGAGTGCTCCGCGCCCGAACCCGCCTGCAAACCCTTTCGTGCCGGCGAATCCCACGCCTTGGATCACGACGCCGTTTCCGTCGAGCACGCTGATGTCGCGGTCCATGAGCATCTGCGTGATGACCGGTGCCGCGTCGCCTTCGTAATCGTGGTTGCCGAGCACGCACAGGATCGGGATATCGACGCCCTTCAGTTCGCCGATGAATGCTTCGACCTGATCGGGCTTGCCGTGCGTCGTGAGGTCTCCGACGAGTGCGAGCACGTCGGCTTCACGGTTTGCTTCGGCGAACGTCTCGCGCAGTGCACCGGTGCTGGAGCCGTCGAAGTGGACGTCGCCGAGGGCCGCGATGCGCAGCCGCCTGGCCTCCGCATGCTCCCGCTCCGGGCTCGTCGCACGAGTGCTCATGTATCCGCCTTCCAGACGTCGCTCGCACCGATCTCGCGAATGACGGGCAGGTTGCGCGCCGCGAGCGTCGCTTCATGCCGCAGGTCGCGGAAGCCCCACTCGTTGACGTCGATCGAGAACGAGAAGCGTGAGATGAGCGTGCCTGCACAGACGTCCGGATCACCGGGCTCATCATCATCGCGCGCCATGTCGAGCAGCTGGTTGCGCACCCAGTCAGGGATACGGCTGCGGTGGCCGGGATAGACGTAGTCGAACATGTGGATCTGGGCGAGGAACAGGCGCCAGTGTGCGTGGATGCGTGCGAGCAGACGCTTCCAGTCGAGCTGGTCGCCGCGGCACAGGATCAGGTGCAGCACGTCCGCCATGTCCGAGCGGTGGCGCTCGCTGACGAATATGCGGTGCATGATCAGGTCCTCGGGCGGCGCGACACGCACGGGCTCGCCTGCCAGGATGCCCGCTCGCGAGTGCTCGTACCAGTCGCGATCGATGAAGGCGAGCCCGTTGCCCATGCCGTAGATGAGGTCTACCTGCTTGCCGTTCATCTTCGCCTTGGCCAGCCAGTGCACCTGCTCGATCGTCGTGGTGAAGCCCGCGGCGCGCAGGACGCGTGCAGCATCGACCACGACGCCGGGCTCGAAGAACAGATCGAGGTCCTTCGTCTTGCGGTAGATGCCCGTGTACTCGTAGATCGCGTACAGCCCGCTGACGATATAGCGGATGCCTGCCCGGTTCAGCGCCCGCAGCGCCTCGCGGTAGACCGTCCGCTCGTCTTCGGGGATCCAGAACTCACCATGTGTGATGGAGCGCTGCTCCTCACTGCTCAGCTCCGCGGTCTCCGGCACGTGCGCGACCCCCGTTTGCATGATGAAACACCCGCCGCGTTCGGGCGGCCGCTCCGCCGCTGCGGGTGGCAGGACGCCGCGGGCGGGTGGCCCCTAAGGGTGGCAATGATCGGGCCGCTGGCTGGCTGATTCGACGCTGATTAGGTTCGTCGCATGTTCGAAGACTGGAAGCAGGCATGGCGCGACGCGGTCGCGAATTTCCAGCGGGAGCTGGAGGACGAGCCGGGCGACGCGACGACGCGCGCAATGCGGCGCGACGAGCGCACGACGGCCGAGTCGCTCCGGCGGCTCGATGCGGAGCTCTCGGCCGCCCGCCGCAATGCGGAAGCGGAACGCGCGGAGGAAGCGATCTGCCGGCGGCGGGAGGGGCTGGCGCAGAACGTGGGCGATGCAGAGACCGCGCGCATCGCCGCTGAGTTCGCGACGCGTCATGAGGAGCGGGCGCGCGTACTCGAGCGCAAGGTCGAAGTGCTGGAGGCGGAGCGCCGGCTGCTGGTCGGTGACCTCGATCGCATGCGTGCCGCGCTCACCGAGCGCGGCATCGATCCGCGCGTTTCGTCAGGAAGCCCGCCACCACCGGATCCCGGCGCCGACGCTCGCGAGCGGGAGCTCGAGGATCAGCGCTTCCGCCGGATGGAGCGCGAGGTACGCGAGCGTGCGGCCGAAGAGCGACTGGAAGAGCTGAAGCGGAAACACCGCTGACGTCGTCTACTCGAACAACGGCAGCAGCGCGCGCGCAGCACGGGCGCGATCGATGAGGCCAGCCGCGGTCTGCATGATCGGCCGGCCCGCATCCAGCGGGTCGCCCGGCAGAATGCCCAGTCCCGGCAGGAACGTATCCGGCACGGGCTCGGCCATGACGACGGCAATCGTGAATGCTGCCGAATCGCCCGGTGCCAGCGTGAACGGCCCGCTGCTCACGAGCAGCCGCACATCGCCGGGCGCCTCGGGCGTGTGTCCGATGCGCGGATTCGGATGGTTCGGTGTGTAGGTGCCGATACCACTCATCATGCGCAGCCCGACGAATTCATTCGTACGACCGCCGCCCCAGTCCGGTGTGACACCACCGACATTGCGCCACCCGTTCAGCACACTCGTCGCACCCTGCTCCGTCTCCAGCACGACGAGACCGATGAGGCCGGGCGCACTGCGTGCACTTCCCTGGAAACCCGGCTCCTCCCACCCCCAGTCGTATGCGAACACCATGTCATCCATGGGCGCGTACGCCATCATGTCATCGGTAGCGTTTCCGATGTCCACGTCCAGGCCATAGCCGATCCACGCATTCTCGAACGTGAGCCCGCCCGCAGGAATGAGCGGATCGGTCGCCATGTAGAGCGGATCGGCCGAGATGTTGTGCACGACCAGGCGGATACCGATCGCGTCCGGCACGTCCGGAACTGCAACCGCGTGCTGATCGAGCCGCAGCCCGCGCACCGTGGACAGCGTGATCATGCTGGATGGCGGAATCACCCACGGCGCCTGTGTCGCGCGCAGCTGCTCCTCCTCGCGCACGGTCGGCGCGACCGGCCTGCCGGCGAGGAACGCCTGGTCATAGATCCCGAGCGCGACCGTGTCGCCGTTCGTCAGCCGTGCGGCGAACATGGGCATGCCGGTGGAGACGTAGCTGTTGTTCGTTCCCACCGGCCAGATCAGGCCGTCGCCGATGCCGTCCTCGAGGAAGAAGGTTCCGAGCCCGTTGATCGCGATCCTGAAGTTCTCGAAACGGGGCGTCGGATACTCACGCAGCCTGCGATAACAGCTGGGCTGCCCGCAGCGCAGCACGACCGGTCCGTTGACGCTGGCAACGCTGTCGTCACCCACGTTGATGTGCGCGCCGTAGCGGTACGAGCGGCCCATGCTGTCGAGCGTGACGATCAGCTCGTGCTGGCCGCTCAGGCCGGTGATGGTGTCCGGTGTGAGGCGGTTGGTGCTGCGACCGTCGAGCACGATGCTCGCGCCGGGCGGATCCGACTGGACGAACACGCGCCCCGTGCCGGGGCCGATGCCGTCATCGCGACAGGCGGCGAGGAGCAGGACCAGCAGCAGGACGGAAGGGAGGCGCGGCATGTTCTCTCTGGCAACCGGTGTCGTCCACCGCGGCGGACGCTCAGAATCGTGCGCTGAACACCGGGAGATACACGCTGGGGACCGTTCGGTTGCCGTCCTGCATGGCAAACGGCACCGGAACCGGTGCACCCAGTCCCATCCGGCCGTCACGCACCTCCAGGAGCGCGCCGTCCGCGTCGCCGTTCCCACCGTCCGACGACCCGTGTCTGCGGGTGGCCAGCACTCCGAACATCAGGCCGGCCGTCGCGCCGAGCGTCGGGATCAGTACCGCGACCTTGTCGTCATCGATCGTCGCGACGAGGTCCACACCCAGGCCTGCGAGCGCGCCGACGATGCCCGCGAGGCTGATCAGTCGGGCCCGCGACTCCGTCAGCTGCCACGAGCGCTGGCCGAACGCGCTGCCGACCAGTGCGGCGTTGCCGCCCAGCATCGCGGCGAGCAGCACACCATCACTCTCAGCGTCCAGCAGGTACGCGAGCGTGGCGCCGTAGCCCGTGCCCCACACCGACGAGAGACTCACGGTCGCGGCGGTGCCTGCACTGATCGGCTTGCGTGCGAGCAGTGCGCCGGTCGCGATACCGGCAAGTCCGCCAACAACCGCGCCCGCGACCAGTTCCTGCGTGTTGTCGCTGTACTCGACGTCGTAACACGGCTCGCCGGGCGGGCAGACCCTGTCGATATCCTCCCCCAGGTCGAGCAACTCGACGAGTGCAATGCCATGCCATGTGCCGTAGGTGCCGCCCCACGTGATGGCGCGCGCCTGTCCGGACGTTATCTCGCGCTGACGTGTGTACGCGCGGGCGGCGAAGAAGCCGGCAGGCCCGCCGGCCAGCAGACCGATGCCGTACGCTTCCGGGCCGTCGGCATCGAGAATGAGCGGGACAGCGACACCGAGCCAGAGACCGTAGGTCGTGCCCCATACGAGCAGCTCCGTACGTCCACTGCGATCGAGTATGACTCTGCCCTCGCGTGAACGGGCACGCACGGCCGCAGCGGCAGGTGTGTCACCGTAACGCTGCAGGATGAGCGAATAGAGTGCGGACGCGACCTCGGCACGGCGTTCCTGCTCGAAGCGACGCGCGGTGTCCAGCAGCACGGCCGCACTGTCGGCGCGCGACTGCGCCTGTACCGGCTGTGCGGACACCGCGATCGCTGCGAACATCGACGCAGCGACCGCGAACGTCCGGAGAGCGACGCCGTGGCGACGCATGTGTCAGCTCGCTGTACCCGGTCTCGATGCCATCATGCGCCGGATGGGTACGACGAGCATTGCGAGAACGATCGCTGCGATGAACAGCGACAAGGACGTACGCTCGAACAGCGCCGGCATCTGCTGGAGGTTCTCCGGGTCCACGTGGCCGCCGACCAGGCCGGCGATCAGGTTGCCGAGCGCCGACGCCGTGAACCAGATGCCCATCATCTGACCGACGTACTTGCGTGGTGACAGCTTCGTCATCGACGACAGGCCGACCGGACTGAGAGCGAGCTCGCCGACCGTCTGGAAGAAGTAGCTGCCCACCAGCCACCAGGGTGAGACGAGTGTCGTCCCGCCGCTCGAAACGACGACGCGCGCCGCGAAGATCATGAGCACGAAGCCGATGCCGGCCATGGCGAGGCCGAAGGCGAACTTCGTCGGTGCGGACAGGTCGATGCCCCGCTTGCCGAGCCCGATCCACACCGCCGCGAAGACCGGCGCGAGCAGGATGATGAAGAACGAGTTGACGGACTGGAACCACGTCGCCGGGATCTCGAAGCCACCGAACTGGCGGTTGGTGAAGTCCGCCGCGAACAGGTTGAGCGACGTCGGCGCCTGTTCGAACGCAGACCAGAACACCATCGCGAAGATGAACAGCACGATGATCACACCGACCCGCTTCTTCTCTTCGGTCGTGAGTCCACCGGTGAGGAAGACGGATGCGAAGAAGAGTGCGACGAGGACGAGTGTCACGTCGCGCAGGCGTGTACCGACCGCCAGCGGATTGATCGTGATCGCGCCGGTCGCAGCCAGGATCACGACGAGGGCGAGTATACCGAGCCCGGCGCCGAGGACGAGCTTGCCGGTGCGCTTCTGCTTCGCGTCGACCGCAGGATCCGGATGACGCGACGGCTCGAGGCCGATGTCGCCGAGCGTGTGCTTCGCGCGCAGCGTGAACACGGTCAGACCGATCAGCATGCCGACGCCCGCGGCACCGAAGCCGTAGTGCCAGCCGACCTGCTCACCGAGGAAACCGGTGATCAGCTGGCCGAAGAAGGCACCGATGTTGATGCCCATGTAGAAGATCGAGAAGCCGGCGTCGCGACGCTCGCCGCCCTCGGGATACAGGTCACCGACGATCGCGGAGATGTTCGGCTTCAGCAGGCCCGTGCCGAGCACGATGAAGATGAGCCCGAGGAAGAACGGCACCCTGCCATGCAGGAATGCCGATGCACCGATCGAGATGTGCCCCAGTGAGATCAGCAGCGCGCCCCACCAGATCGCCCGCCGCAGGCCGAGCAGCCGGTCTGCGACCCAGCCGCCCGGCAGCGAGGCCAGGTACACGCTGAAGCCGTAGATGCCGACGATCGCGGAGGCCTGGTCGCGGTCGAAGCCGAATCCGCCCTCGGCCAGCGCGGCAGCCATGAACAGCACCAGGAGCGGACGCAGCCCGTAGTACGAGAACCGCTCCCACATTTCCGTGAAGAACAGCGTGGACAGCCCCTTCGGATGACCGAAGAAACCACGGTCGTCCGGCGCCCCGAACCCCGGTGGGGTCTCGTCGCCCGTGACAGTGCCGGCCGTCGGCTGTTCGAATACGGAATCGTCTTTCGCCATGAGGTATCCCTGGAGGACGTTCAGCCGTCGCTTCGGCAGGCGGCTGGCGATCAATCGATCGAGTGGTGGACGGCCCAATCTACGGCACCGCTGAAATTCCGCCACCGGAATGCCCGATCGGGCATGGTCCTGCCCCGGGCGCGCAGCGACGATGCCGCCGTGATTCCGGCAGACTCGGGCGGCGGACCCTTCGCCGCGATCCTGGGCAACAGCGCCGCGGCAGCGGCGATCCGCACGTTCGGTGTACGCGCCGCCGCAGTCGATGCGTCGGTCCTGCTGACGGGCGAGAGCGGCACCGGCAAGGGTGTCCTCGCGCGCGCCGTGCACAACGCGTCCGACCGCAGGCGCGGACCTTTCGTCGCGGTCAATTGCACCGGCATCCCGGACACGCTCTTCGAGAGCGAGTTCTTCGGTCACACGCGCGGCGCGTTCACGGGCGCACAGCAGGGCCACCGCGGACTCTTCGAGCAGGCGCACGGAGGAACGCTCTTCCTCGACGAGATCGGCGACCTGCCGCTGGCGCTGCAGGCCAAGCTGCTTACTGCACTGGAGGACCGCGAGTTCCGCCGGGTCGGCGGCGAGCAGACCGTGCGGGTTGACTGCCGCATCATCGCGGCGACCGGCGTCGATCTCGAGCGCAGCGTCGAAGCGCACCGGTTTCGGCGTGACCTGTATCACCGTCTGCTCGTGCTGAGCTATCGCCTGCCCGCACTGCGTGAGCGCGAGAACGACGCCGAGCTGCTCGCCTATGCCGCGCTCGCGTCGTGCTGCGCACGCTACGAGCGCTACATCCGCGACTTCTCGCCTGCCGCACTCGGACTCATCCGGACCCACCACTGGCCCGGTAACGTCCGGCAACTCTCGCACGCCGTGGAGGCCGCGGTACTCGCCGCATCGGGTTCCGTCATCGAGCTCGACGACTTTCCCGAGGCAGTCATTGGCCGCCGCCAGCCACCGTCCGCATACGACGAACGCGAAGCATTGCTCGACGCGCTCCGCCGCGCGCATGGCAACCGCACACACGCGGCACGCGCACTCGGCATCGCCCGCAACACACTGCGGGCGCGGCTGCGGGCGCACGGGATCAGCGACAGTGAGGCCGGCGCCACGCGTGGGCACGACGCCGGGTCGACGCCGTGAGCAGCGTGTCCGCGGGCTGTCTGACCGGTACCGGTGCCCCGCTGACCGGCGGCTGGCCGATTCCGCCATGGCGGTGCCGACCGTCCACGATTAGCTAAGAGCAGCAGCTTCACGGATCTCCGCCACACCCCTTCGATTTCTCGATTCGTGGCACGGTGCGGGCCTTACGACACGCCGCCAGGACGAACCAGGGTCGTGCGACCCGCACTCATGGAGGTGTCCCCATGCCGAAGTACCGCAACGCCCTCGCCGTTTCGCTGTTCGCCCTGTCGGCCGCCGTCGCGCAGCCGGCCGCTGCGCAGAGTGACTGCTTCAGGGACGTGCTGGACGACTGTGCGGAGGCGATGGACGGTGCGCGCTGGTACGAGCGCTTCGCGCTCGGCGTGATCTGCTCCGGTATGCTCGCCCTCTGCGGCGGCGCCAACCTGACCTGAGGCGAACGTGCACGTGACACGCTGGGTCCTGGCCACTCTGGTGACGGTGAGCGTGGTGCTCGCCGCGGTGAGCGTACGCGTGCACAGGGGCGAAGGCGGCGGGTTTCCGTCGCCTTCGTCCGGCCGCCTGCTGCCGTTCGACACCACACTGGTCGGTGAGCCACGCGTCCTGGGGACGCTCGGTGATGGCGAGGTGGACGAGGTCGTCGATGTGGCGACCGCAGGCGACACGGTCTACATGCTCTCGCGCACGTCGTGGCGCAGCATCACGGGCACACGCAGTCGCGGCCCCTTCGGTGACCAGCCTGCCGGTGGGCCCCAGGGCATCGGGCGCGGTGCCCGCATCCGTGTCGCAAACGGCAGTATCTTCATCCTCGACACGGGCCGGCGCGAAGTGACACAATGGGCCACGAACGGCGGGCTTATCGAGCGCATTCGTGTCGGCGCACCAGCTCGACCGGTCGTGCCGCTGGACCTCGCGGTCACGGCCGACGGCAGCGTGTTCGTCGTTGCACAGGAGTTCGAGCGGTCGGATGCGCGCTGGGTTCTGCTGCGCATCGATGCGGACTCATCACGTGTGCTGCGCGAGGCGGCGGGCAGCGTGTCACTCTTTTCCCAGCCGCGTATTGCAGCCGCGCACGATGACCTTCTGCTCTTCGATCCCGTGAGTCACGCGACGGAGGCGCTGTTCGCAGGACAGGCGCGCCCGCGTACCGACGGTCCCGTCTGGCAGACACCCGATTCTTTGCGTGAGCAGTTTGCTGCACGCGCCGGTCGCCTTGGAACGCCCTTCGGTTCGGCACTCACGCTGCCGGACTCGATGCCGTCATTACAGGCGGCAGCGGTCACGCGGGCGGGCGTGATCCTGACAGGCAGCAATCCTGTGGGTGACGCACTGCACGTCGAGGCGTTCCGGCTGGATGGCACACCACTCGGCCGCGTCAGCGCCGAGCCGCTGCCCGCACCTGTGTTCCTGACGGCAGACGGCGTCGTGCGCGTCGAAGAAACACCACACAGCATCGTGTTCACGCTTCTTCCGATCAGGAGCTGACAGGAGCATGCCTGAGATCCGGTGCAGCGAGTTGCGCCACGTCTACCCGAACGGCGTGGTCGCATTGAACGGTGTCACGCTCGAGCTGGAAGCGGGAATCACGGGCATCGTTGGGCTGAACGGCGTAGGCAAGTCCACGTTGATGGGCATTCTGCTGGGTGCACTGCGACCAACGTCCGGTACCGCAACGATCGATGGCCTGGCACCCGACGACTACCGGGTGAAGCATCGCGTCGGCTACGTCGCCGAAGGCGTGCGGTTCGAGGGCTGGATGCACGTGGGCGAGTTCCTCGACGGGCTGGCAGCCCTGTGCAATGCCGCTGACTACGATTCGTTCGGGACGGACGCATTCCGCTCACGCCGGCTCGACGAGCTCTCGCAGGGGCAGCGCCGGCGCGTCGAGATCGCCGCCGCACTGATCGGCGGTGTCGCGTTGCTGATCCTCGACGAACCCACGAACGGGCTCGACCCGATTGCACTGCGCGAGTTGCGCGAGATCCTGCGCTCGCTGCGCCGACCGGGAATCAGCGTGCTGGTTTCGTCACACCACCTCGACGAGCTCCAACGCATCGTCGATCGTGTCGTGCTGATGACGCGCGGGGAGGTGTCCGCCGTGCATACGCGCGAGGAACTGCTCGAGCAGTACGGCTCGTTCGACGCCTTCGGCGCAAGGCTCACCACGGGAGGTGCATCATGATGCGCGTCTTCGTCCGCTGGCAGCGCGCACGCTGGCTGCGCGAGCATCCCGGACGCGGCGGTGTCCTGGCCATCGCCATGATGCCGCTCATCTACCTGGCGCCGCTCGACCGGCTCCCGATCTTCGACACATGGCGCACGGGCGCGGCCGCCGTGACATTCGTCTCCGCGATCGCACTCACTGCGATCTGTGTGCGCGACAGCGCCGCCGTACCGCAGGCCGGCGTCTGGTTGTTCCAGAAAGGGATCCGCATCCAGGACGCATACCTCGCGCGCTGGTCCATCGACATGGGCTTCGTGCTCCTCGCCTGCCTCTGGGCGATCATCGGCCTCGCCATCGGAAGCACGATCCATGACACGCTGAACTTGCAGTGGCTGCTGGCTGTGATTGCAACATCCGCACTGCTCGCGGTCATCGCGGGCACACTGCTGTTCGGCGCGGCCGCGTCCGGCACGACGCGTGGCGGCGACGTGCTCGCCCTGCTGCTTTTTGTCTCGCTGCTGGAGCCGCTGGGTACAATGTTTCTGCCGGAGAGCGGCCGCATGGTCGCGCACGCGGTTCTGATGCCCGTCCTCGAGACCGCGGCGCTGCCGCGACGGCTGCACGAGAACCCGATTTCCGCCATGCATGCGGCGCTCCACATCACGATCTGGTGTACGGTGTGGATCGGGTTCGGCGTCTGGCACCTCGCGCGGTGGCGACCGTTGCCCGGCGCGCGCTGAGTGCGCGTTGTGCCCGTCCTGAGCAACGCTCCGCGCGCATTGCCGGCGTGGCGCGCGGAACGGACGCATACCATGCGTCGCTGCCCCCCCGCCTCGTCATCGGCGGGCTGGATGCAGCGCGGCCCGAACTCGCTTCCGCATGCGCGGCGGGCTAACTTTCGGCCTCATTCCTTCGCAGAGGTCGAAAGCAGTCATGGACACGACGATCCTGCGCGCACTGCGGCACCAGCCTCTGGCGCGCACGCTCTCGCCCGACGAGCTCGGGGTGCTCGCCGGACACGCCAGAATCACTACCTGTCAGCCCGGCACCTTCGTATTTCACGAGAGCCAGCCGCGGCGCTCCTTCGGTGTCGTGCTGCGCGGCCGCGTGCAGATCCAGAAGGGCCCGCCATCGCGGCCGCAGGTGCTGTACGTGCTGGGCACCGGC
>CAYLME010000011.1:11910-39008 GCA_964384585.1 uncultured Gemmatimonadaceae bacterium
ATCGTTCGGAGAGGGCAGCCTCCTGGACGAGTACCCGCACTCGACCTCGGGCGTCGCGCTCGAGGAGTCCGAGGTGCTCGAGATTCCGCGCACGGTGTTCGAGCGGCTCTCGCATGAGCAGCCGGCACTCTACACCAAGCTGATAACGGTCGCCGCCCAGATCATCGCGAGCCGGCTGCGTGCGGCCAATTCCCGGCTGACGGGTCGGGGGGAGTCGTATCTTTCGGGCGAGACGCGTCGAGAGAAGGATCTGCTCGGCGAGCGCGACGTGCCGGAGAGTGCGTACTACGGTGTGCAGACGCTGCGCGCGGTAGAGAACTTCCCCATGACCGGCATCCCGATCGCGCAGTATTCGTCGCTGGTGAACGCGCTGGCCGCCGTGAAGGAGGCGGCCGCATCGGCGAACGAGGAGCTCGGGTTGCTCGAGCCGCCCATCGCGGACGCGATCCGCCGTGCTGCCCGGGAGATCCGCACCGGTAACCTGCATAACGAGTTCGTCGTTGACGTGATCCAGGGCGGTGCGGGCACGTCCACGAACATGAACGCGAACGAAGTGATCGCGAACCGCGCGCTGGAGCTGCTCGGCCGGCGGCGCGGCGAGTACGATGTCGTGCACCCGAACAATCACGTCAATCTCTCGCAGTCCACCAACGACGTGTACCCCACTGCGCTTCGCCTCGCCACATACGCATCGCTCGGTGAACTCTCGCGCGCACTCGGCTCGCTGCGCGACGCGTTCCTGGAGAAGGCGAGCGAGTTCGACGACGTGCTGAAGATGGGTCGTACGCAGCTGCAGGATGCCGTGCCGATGACGCTCGGGCAGGAGTTCCACGCCTACGGCGTGACCGTCGGCGAAGATGTCGAGCGTCTGCGGGAAGCGGCGGAGCTCATGCGCGAGATCAACATGGGTGCAACCGCGATTGGCACCGGGATCAACACCGATCCGCGCTACGCCGAGACCGTCCGACGCGCACTGAGCGATGTGACGGGACTCGAGCTGATCACGAGCCCTGACCTCGTCGAGGCGACGCAGGACACGGGTGCGTTCGTGCTCGTTTCTGGCGTCCTCAAGCGTGTCGCAGTCAAGCTGTCGAAGATATGCAACGACCTGCGCCTGCTTTCGAGTGGCCCGCGCGCCGGGCTCGCAGAGATCAACCTGCCGCCGATGCAGCCGGGCTCGAGCATCATGCCGGGCAAGGTGAATCCCGTGATCCCGGAAGTCGTGAACCAGGCGTGCTTCCAGGTGATCGGCAATGACACGACGATCACGATCGCTGCGGAAAGCGGGCAGCTGCAGCTCAACGTGTTCGAGCCCGTGATCGCATTCAATATCTTTCAGTCCGTGGACATGCTCACGCAGAGCTGCACGGTGCTGCGTGAACGGTGCGTGCGCGGCATTACCGCGAACCGCGACCACATCCGTGCGGTGCTGGAGCGCAGCATCGGCATCGTAACCGCGCTCGTGCCCTACATCGGATACGAGCGTTCGAGTGCCGTCGCGCGCGAGGCACTCGACACCGGCCGCGGTGTCTACGAACTGGTTCTGGAGAAGGGCTGGCTCAGCCGCGAGAAGCTCGATGACATTCTGTCGCCGGAGGCAATGACTCGTCCGCGCATGATGCCGGCGAGCGGAGACAGAGGAGCGTAGACCCGGCGACGACGCTAGTTCGGCGTCGCCGGCAGCTGCAGTGTGAATCGCGAACCGGCACTCGGCTCGCTCTCGACGATGATCGTTCCACCCAGCAGCGTGGCGAGCCGGCGAGAGAGCGCGAGCCCGAGGCCGGTGCCGCCGTACAGGCGAGTCGAGGAACCGTCCACCTGCCTGAACTCGTCGAAGACCGCGTCGAGCTGATCCGGGTCGATGCCGATCCCCGTATCACACACGCTCCATTCCACCAGTGGACGCGTGCCGTTCTGCACCCGGCGCACGCGCAGGGTCACGTTGCCTGCCGTCGTGAACTTGTATGCGTTGCTGAGCAGGTTCTCGAGGATCTTCGCCGCCTTCTCGCCATCGGTCATGACGGGTATCTCTTCGCTCGCCGATTCGATCGAGAAGGTGACATCGTCCGGCGGCGGCCCGACCGCTTCTGATACGCGACGTGCAATCTTCACTGCGTCGTCGGGCGCGACCACGACCTCGGCGCGACCGAGCTTGAGTTCCGAGAGATCGAGCAGGTCGTTGATCAGGTGCAGCAGTACCCTGGCAGAACGATCGATCTTCTCGACTGCATTCTGCTGCGTATCTTCCAGCTCACCCGTCTGCCCCTCCAGCAGCAGGTAGGCGTAGCCGAGAATGGAGTTGAGAGGCGTTCGCAGCTCGTGACTCATGTTCGCGACGAACTCGTCCTTCAACCGCTTCGACTCCTCGGCCTCACCGATGCTGTCGCGCAGTCCGGCCATCTCGCGACGCAGCGCCGCGTTCTCACGACGCAGCTCTTCGAGTGACTGCGCACGCTGCGCGCTCGCGGCCAGCTCGTCCGCGAGCAGCTGCAGGAGGTGCAGCTCTTCCGGATGGAAGTGATGAGGCTTCTCGAAGTAGAAGCTCAGAGCGCCGACCACGCCCTCGGTCGATTCGAGTGGCAGCGCCACGAGAGCGGTGAAGCCCAGCTCGCGTGCCGGTTCCCACCATTCACGCAGCGCCGGATCCTCGAAGACATTCGACGATGTGATGGCCGCCCGCTCCGACACCGCCCGACCGGTCGGTCCGCGACCTTCCCGGATGCGCATCTGGCTCAGGAACCGGGCAGACGCCTGCGGCCAGTTCTGCGCACACTCGAGCTTCAGCAGGCCGGGGTCGGTGGGATCGCGCAGGAAAACGGATGAGAAACTGGCATCGACAAGGGGCGTGACACGACTCAACGCGATCCGGTACACTTCCAGCGGGTGCGATGCCTGCAGGAAGGCCTTTGCGATCTCGCGGGTGATATGCAGCTCGCGCTGCCGCCACAGGTCCATGCCCGGTACGCTCGACGTTGAGCCCGTCACGTTCGCTTTGTACGTCCTTGGTTCTCTTGACGCTGCCGGACCGGCGCTCTAACGTATCTCGGCAAGACGGTAGGTGGCCGCCGACGGAGCCAGCGATCACTGCATCGGTGGTCCGGCCAGAGTGTGCCGCAAGTTGTTTGCAGGAGTTGGAGCGCGCAAGAGCGGCTCGCTCGTTCTGCCCGGCTCAGCGTTGCCGCTGCACAGAACGATGGCCGCGTTTTTGTTCCCTGCTGCCTCGTGCGATCTATTATCCAGGAGCGATCCAATGAACAAGTCGGATCTGGTGCAGGAACTCTCGAACCGGACAGGGATGAGCAAGGCGGATGCGACACGTGCAGTCGACTCACTCTTCGACCCTGAGTCCGGTCTCATCCCCGAAGCACTGAAGCGCGGGGACCGTGTCCAGATCTCGGGCTTCGGCACGTTCGAGACGCGTGAACGCAAGGCGCGTACGGGTCGCAATCCCCGGACGGGCACGGAGATCCGGATCGGACCGACCGTGTCTGCTTCGTTCCGCCCGGGCAAGGCCCTCAAGGATGCGGTGAAGCCGAACTGACACCGGCATCATTCCGAAACGACGAGAGCCACGGCGAGTGCCGTGGCTCTTTTCTTTTTCCTTCTGACCGCCGCTCCATGCTCGAACCGACATCCGCTCATGGCGATGCAGCCGACCCGGCTCCGCTAGTCGCGATCACCGCGCGGCCTGCGCGGGCGCTCGCCCGTGTCGGGCCGCGGACGCCGCGGACGATCCCCGCCACCCGGTGCACCACGACCGCCACCGGATGCACCACGACTGCCGCCGGGACGCTCATGACCTCCGCCGGGGCGCTCACGGCCGCCGGCAGGACGCTCGCGACCCGCCGTGCCGCGCCGGTCGTAGTCCACGCGCAGAGCACGCGTGCGCATGGTCGTGCCGTTCAGTGACTTGATCACCCGCTCGGCTGCATCGGCAGCGACTTCGACCACCGAGAACGTGTCACGCATCTCGATGCGGCCAACCTGCGCGCCCGTGACATTGGCTTCGCCAGTGATCGCGCCTACGAGGTCGCCTGGTCGGATGCCGTCGCGCGAGCCGATCGAGAAGAACAGCCGCGTGAACGTGGACGGCGCACCCGCAGGTCCCGTGCTCTCCTCGACAGTGCCCGCCGGTGTGCGACGCTCGACTGACGGCGCCGCGGCGCGACGCTCGCGCAGCATTGCACTGAGTGCCGCAGCGACCTCCGCAGCAGAATGCTCCTCGAACAACGGCTCGAGCAGCAGCAGCTGCGCGTCCAGATCGCGCTCCTGCAGAGCACGACGAACCTCGGCGCGGAATGCGGCGCCGACGTCGCGATCACCTGCGCGTGCCTTCTCGGCACGCAGTGTCACACCGGCCTCCGCGGCGAGCAGCCGCAGGTGCGCGAGCTCTGCAGGTGTGACCAGCACGATGCCCGCACCGGAATGCAGGTGCATGAGCGTCGCAGCGTCCATCGGCGCGTCGTACGCGATCACCCGCGCGCCGCGTGGCGGCGCCTCGGTCGCGCTCTCGACGCGCAGCGTCGTGCTCTCATCGGCATCATAGCCGCGTGCCGCGAGGAGGCCCCGCACGAGCTGCGCACGACGCGACGAGCGCGTGGTCACGAGAACGTCTTCACCGCTCGAGCGCACCAGCAGACGTGCAAGCGCGTCGTCCTTGCCGAACTCGGGCACGACCAGGTAGTGGACGTCTCCGGCGGTTGCCGCCGCCGCAATCGCACCACGGTCTGCCGGACGCGCAGGAATGCTGATCGCGCGACGCGCGTGCTGCTCGACGAAGCGCTCGGCAGCACTGTCGTACACGGCGGTTACGATGACGCGCTGTGTCTCACGCGGCACCGCTGTCATGACCGTCTCGAGCTCTGGCTGACTTTCGGCGAGCAGCGTGGACAGCGACTCGATCACGACCGCCTGGAGCGATTCGAGCTTCAGTGCCGAGCTGCCGATTGCGCCGGCAATGTTCTGGAGGGAGCCCGCAATGACATGCGCGGATTCGGCCTCACGCCAGCCGGGCGCCAGCGCGGCGACACGCGCCGGCAATGTGCCGGCGAGCGCAGCGATCTCATCGGCGGCGGCCGCCGCACGCGCACCACTTGGTGTCACGATCAGGACCCGTGGAGCCGCTGCGTCGTCCGCGTCCACGATACGGTCGAGCAGTGCGATCCCGTAGGCGGCAGTCACACCGGATCCGTAGGATGCATGCAGGACGGCATTGCCACCCCGTCGAATCACGGGGATCGCCGCCCGCTGCAGTGCAGACGGTGCGTCAAACCCGCGCTCCGCGAATGCGGCGACCAGTTCTGCCCGTACGCCGAGCTCGGCCAGTCCGTCGCTCACGTGCCACCCTGGCGCGACAGGCCGGCCGGCAGCGCCGGCGACCCGCGCCCGCGCAGCTCACCGGGCTGATATGGCAGCATCGTGAGCCAGTACTGCACCTCGTTGTCCAGTCGGGACGTGCGCAGCTGGTCCGTATTCACGTCGATCTGCGTATCGAGCCCGTGCCTGTGTGCATGGATCTTCGCGGTGCCGTCGCCACCCCGCAGCGTGAGCGAATGTGCGTCGCTCGACACTACCTCGATCGGCAGTCGCTCGAGCAGGATCTCCTTCGCGAGGCCGAGCGCCTCGCGGATCGAAGCGGAGGTCATCCGTACGTACTTCATTCGTCGTCTCCGGAATCGCGGGCTGTATTGCCCGCGGCAAGGAGCGCGCGCACCTCGTCGGTCGGTCGCACGCCCATCATCAGTCGAGTTTTGCCATCCATGCCGGACGCGAGGTGTGCGGGCACTGCGGTGATCCCGAGCCGCGCCGCCTCTTCCTCCAGTGCCACGACCTCGTCCGTATAGCGGTCCACGTCGAGCGCAACCCTGAGCGCCATGCGGTCGAGTCCCACCGACGCCCCGATGTCGGTCAGGACGTCCACCCGCCCGATGTCGCGCTGCCCGAGGAAATACGCCTCGTAGATCGCGCGGTGCATGGCATCGCCGGCACCGTGCTCGCGCGCGAAAGCCGCAGCCTCGTGGGCCTTCCGGGTCCGCGTCGAGGCGGTCGGCCGCTTCATGCCGCTCACGCCCAGTGCCGCTGCCAGCTGTACGACGCTCCGGTCCCAGTCATCGCGATAGTGCTGCTCGTCCAGGTCCGGCAGCGGCGCGGGCGCCGGCCGGAGCTCGAACGGCCGATCCTCGATACGGATCCCCTCTTCACGCAGCGGCGCGAGCGCTACCGAACCGAGGTAGCAGAAGGGGCACACGTAATCTGCATAGACGATCAGGTCGGCGCTCGGCGCGCCGGCCGGTTCCTTCATTTCCACTCCTTTACCCAAGGCGCGTAATCTCGGCGCACCCCAGGGCACGGGCAAGGACCGGCCGTTGCATGGCGCGCGCCATGCCCTGCTTGTCGCGTGTGGGGGGGAGCCGGCATATTGGCCGCTGGCCTGTCCCCCCAGCAACGATGCCATGCATCTGAGCCCCAACGTCAGCACGCTTCAGCCGTCCGCGACGATCGCGGTGGCGACCCTCTGTCGCGAGCTCCGTGCGGAGGGCCGCGACATCATCGACCTCAGTGTCGGCGAGCCCGACTTTCGCACGCCCGATTTCGCCGCCCAGGCTGGAATCGCCGCGATCGTGCAGGGCTTCACGCACTACACCCCCGTCGCCGGAATTCCGGAACTGCGCGAGGCGATCGCCGGCTCGATGAGCCGGCTCACCGGCGCCGTCGTGGATCCTGCGGGCATCGTCGTTTCGAATGGTGCGAAGCAGGCGCTGTTCAATGCGTGCTTCGCGCTCTTCGGTCCCGGCGACGAGGTACTCCTGCCGGCGCCGTACTGGACCAGCTATCCGGACCTGATCGCACTTGCACGCGCGACACCAGTGGTCGTCGCGACGACGATGGAGCAGGGCTTCAAGGTGACGCCGGCCATGCTCGACGCGGCGCGCACGCCGCACACGCGCGGCCTCATCCTGAATTCGCCCGGCAACCCCACGGGCGCCGTCTACTCGCCCAGCGAGGTCTCCGCACTCATTGAATGGGCACGTCGCAACGGCGCAGTCGTCATCTCGGACGAGATCTATGGACGCGTCTGCTTCGAGCACGAGCGCGCGGCCAGCGTGCTCGACGTGACCGACGTCGATGAGCACGTCGTCGTAGTGGACGGCGCGTCCAAGGCGTTCGCGATGACCGGCTGGCGTGTCGGCTACAGCTACTCGACCCGACCGCTCGCGTCAGCGATGACGGCGCTGCAGAGTCACATGACGTCCAACATCGCGACACCGTCGCAGTACGCAGCACTCGCCGCGTACCGCGATGAGCCGCGCGTCGATCACGCGGTGCGTGCGATGGTCAACGTGTTCCGACGTCGCCGCGCGAAGGCCCTCGAGATGCTGGCCGCACACCTGCCCGATGCGAAGGTGCTGCCACCGGCCGGCGCGTTCTACGCCTTCGTTCGCATCGATCGCTTCTTCGACGGGCAGACCGGTGATTCCATCGCGCTCTGCCGCAGGTTGCTGGAGGAGACCGGTGTCGCGGCCGTGCCGGGCGCGGCATTCGGAGACGACCGGTTCATCCGGCTCTCGCTCGCTGCGCCGGAATCCGACATCGCAGAAGCGATCCGCCGCATGGGAACCGTACTCGGCGTCACTGCAGCCGGACAGACGACATGACGAACGAAGACGATGTGAAAACTGCGGAACCTGCATCCTGGTGGGAGGACCCGATCGATGCGGTGATCTCGCCCGTCGAGCTGTTCGATCGACGGCGCACCGCGTCGCTCGGCATGCCCATCACCATGATCGTGCTCGGGAGCATCCTCGCGTATATCGCGCTGCTGCCTGTCACCAGCATGGTCATGGAGGCCCAGATGGCCTCCAACCCCGAGGCCGCGCAGGCGATGCAGCAGTACGGCATGATCTTCCGGATCGTCGGTGCGATCTTCGCACCCGTCGGCATGCTGCTCGTCCTCGCGTGGACCGGGCTGCTGCTGTGGGGGTTCGGCCGGCTCTTCGACATCCGCATCATCTACAGCCGCGCACTGCTGATCGCAGTGCTCGCCGCGTGGGTCGCGATCATCGGCCAGATCCTCGGCGGCGTGCTGCTCATGATCACCGGCGCCGACCCCGGTGCCGACCTGATGAGCGCGATCTCGTTCGGCATCCTGCGCTTCATCGGCAGCGAAGGCATCCCGCGCACACTTGTGCCACTGCTCGCCCGCATCGACCTGTTCGCGCTGTGGCAGGCCGCACTCTGGGCGATCGGACTCAGCACGATCTATCGCGTTCCACGCTCGCGCGGCTTCCTGGTCGCAGGCTGCGTACTCGTGCTGTCCGCACTGCCCGAGGTGCTGCTGGCCCTGCTCCCGCAGGCGGGCAATCCCTGAGCGGTACGACTGGAGCACCGCCGCAGCACACCGCGAACATCAGCGAACTACTCGAGTACTTCGCGCGGCACACCACGAAAGAACGGGCCCGGCATCTCGCCGGGCCCGTTCGTCATGTGCATCTGAACCTGTCGGTTGCTGCGTGCCGTCAGTGTGCGCCGGCAATCACAGCGGAAACGGTTTCTTCAGTCGACGTTGACCCAGGGGTCCTGGCCGAGCCAGCGTGCATCGTTCGGCGAGTAGATGAAGACGATGCCACCATTCGCAAGCAGCGGCAGCAGGCGATGCGCTCGCTCCTGCTCCATCGCGGGACAACCCTCGCTGCGACCCGCTGCACTCGACGTCACATACGGTGCGCCGTGTGCGACGATGCCGCGCCGCCGCGCCGCATCATTGAAGTCGCCGGACTCGCCGCGCATCCGCAGCCCGATCGAACGGTAACGCGCGCCGTTCGCTGTTCCGCTGAACCTGTATGTCTCCTGGGCGACATAGAGGCCGAGCGACGACTGGTAGCTGCCAGGCTGGTTCGAGAAGCGGCCCGGCACACCATTGCGCTCCTTCAGCGAGCCGCGTCCATGCGCAACGGTGAAGGGGCCCTCGACGAGCTCGAGTCGGTCCATGTCGAAGATCCAGCCGCGGGGCGTTGCATTGTCCAGACCGAAGTCGACGAAATAGAAGTACGGATTCGCGACTTCGTCGGGGTGTGTCGCACGGTGGTTGTAGTATGCCTGGAACGCGAGTTGGAGTGCTTCGGGCCGGCTCGTGCGTCCGGCCAGGCGAGCCAGTGCACTCACCGCAGACGCGGTCGCGACGGCGGGTGCAACGACCGGCACGTCGGCGCGCTCTGCCGCGACAGCGATGGGCGTTCCGAGCACACCCGCAGCACGGAGCGCACCTTCCTCCCCTGGCGTACCGAGCACACCGGCACTGCGGACCATCATCTCGTCCACAGGCGTGCCGAGTACCGCCACACGCTCCCGCACGTTTCCCGTGTCTGCGGGAACCGACGACGCCGACACGCTTCCCGCGGATGCGGCGGGAAGCACGCTGAACAGTCCGGCCGCAACGAAAAGGACGGCCGATAGAACAGGGGTTGCCTGTGCAGGCTTGCTCATGAAGCAGCGATGCTCGGGTTTCTGCCAGTGTCTGTCGGGGAGGGTTCCACTATAACGGCGTCACGGCGGCTGCGCCACCCATTGCATCATTGACGCATGTCGTGCTTCGAGCGGATATGCTCGAAGAGCGCCTGACAGCTTCGCTCGATCATCTGCTGCACAGCGACAAACCCTTCTTCTTCGCCGAACCACGGGTCCGGCACCTCGTCCTCGCCGTTGGCCTCCGGATCGAACGTGCGCAACAGCAGCACGTCACGCTCGTGACCGCTGAGGTCGCGCACACGCTCGGTGTTGCGCAGATTTTCGCGGTCCATGGCTAAGATGTAGTCGAAGCGCTCGAAGTCCGTGGCATGAACCTGTCGTGCGCTATGTTCCACCTCGAGCCCGCGCTCGCGTGCGGTCGCCACCGTACGCGCGTCCGGGCCGCTGCCGATGTGGTACGCGGAAGTGCCGGCAGCATCGACGTGAACGCGATGATCGAGGCCGGCGTCACGGACGATCTGACGGAAGACGGACTTCGCGAGCGGAGAACGACAGATGTTGCCGAGACAGACGAAGAGTACGCCGATGCGCTCACCCTGTGACATGCTGCTCCCTTGAATTCTGATTCTGCGAAACACCGCAATCTGACGCGTTCGCGCGCGGCTGCAACCTTGCTGCTCACTCTCGCCCTCGCCGCGTGCACGGAGGCGCCCGCGCCGGTGTGCGAGGTGCTCTCGTCCGCTGCACTGCCCGGCGCACTGCGCGAGGCGAGTGGCGTCGCGGTTGATGCCGCAGCGCGGACCTGGGTGATCGCGGACGACGGCGAACCGATCGTGTTCCAGGTCGATGACGCGGGGCGGGTCGTGCACGAGTTTCACCTGCCGGGCGTCCGCATCGAAGACTGGGAGGACCTCGTGATCGCCGCCTGCCCGACCGGTGAATGCTTCCATATCGGGGAGATTGGCGACAACCTGCACGAGCGGCCGCACCGCGAGATCCTGCGTGTTCCCGTGCCGGAGGGCACTGAACCGACTGCGGCTCACATCGAGCGACTCCGGTTCGTATACCCCGACGGCCCTTCCGACGCTGAGGCGCTGGTCCCGCTCGATGACGGCTCCCTGCTCGTCGTGACGAAGGGGCGCAACCGCGCGGTCGGTGTGTACCGGTACGCCGCGCCCTTCGCGGACGACTCGATTCGCACACTCGAGCATGTGCAGAACCTGACCGACGGGCTCGTGCAGGTACCCGACCAGGTCACCGGTGGCACTGCCGACGCGGGACGCGTCGTGCTGCGCACGTACAGCGCCCTCTACACCTACGAGTGGACGGGCGACTCGCTTGCCACGAACGCGCCACCGATCGACCTGAGGTTCCTCGGTGAGCCACAGGGCGAAGGCATCGGCGCCGGCGCGGACGGCACGCTGGTCCTGGTCGGCGAGGGAACGGATGGCGGAACATTCGCGCGACTTCGCTGCGCAGCGCGGGATTGACGCAGGCATCCCCCACGCGGGCACGGTTGATGCACCGTTTTGATCGCAAAACCCAAGCAGGACAATAAGTTACGCTGAAAGGAGCAACGTGGTGGCGAACGATCGACGTCGCGAATCGGACGAAATGATCTGGGTTCCGGTCGATCCCTACGTCCGGCCGGAAAAGCGCCGGCCAGCACTCGAACGGCGCAACGAGTTCGGGCTGGATCGTCGGAATCGGGCGGATGAAGGCGAAACCGTGGTGTCATCCGGCCTGGAGTCCGACGCCGATGCACCGGATGAGCACGGCACGGCTGCGCCCGGGTCGGGAGCCGAATTGGCCGCGGCTGACGGAACAGAGCATGTCTCCGGGAATGGCGCCGACGAGCGTCGCTTCGTCGAACGCCGCCGCAGTCCGGGCGTGCCGCACAACCGCACGGCCGGTTTCCTGAAGCGCTTCCGCCAGCCCATCATCGGCGTCGGATTGGCCGGCGCGGCATTGCCGATGGTCGCAGCGATGGACGCTCCCGCGTCCCCGTCCGACGAGCCGGAGCCGGGCGATCTGGCGACGGGCCGCACGATGGCGCCGTCCGCGGATGTGGAGGAGGATCTCGCGGAACGGCTCGAGAACGAGCGCGAGATGGAGGAGCGCACTCGCATCGTGCAGGCGAATGTCGCCGAGCACAGCATCGCACGTGACATGGCCGAGGACATCTACGACGCTGCGCGTGCGCAGGGTATCGATCCGGACGTCGCATTCGGGCTGGTTCGTACGGAGAGCACGTTCCGCGAGGATGCCAGGAGCCATGTCGGCGCGCTGGGGCTGACGCAGGTCATGCCGCGTACCGCGGCGTGGCTCGAGCCAGGCACGACGTCGAAGGATCTGTACGACCGACGGACCAACCTGCGGCTCGGTTTCCGTTACCTCGATCAGATGATCGACAAGTACAATGGTGACCTGAAGCTGGCGCTGCTCGCGTACAACCGCGGACCGGGTACCGTGGACAAGGTGCTGAAACGTGGCGGCAACCCCGACAACGGGTACGCCGACAAGGTCCTCGGTCGCTGATTTCGCGCACCGTGTGGAACGCGCCCGCACCCGTGCGGTATGCTTGAGGGCCGTCGCGTCGTGCGACGGCTTCCTCGTTCATGGATTCTGATGCGATACCTCTTCGTTGCTGCGACGCTGCTCGCGACGGCCGGACCCGCCTTCGCACAGACTGCTGCGCCCGCGCTGCCGGCAATCGACACTCTCACATTGCGGGCCCACACCAGATTCCTTGCCGACGACGCGCTCGAAGGGCGCGGGACAGGCACGCGCGGTGAGCGAATCGCCGCCGCCTACATTGCAAGCGAGCTGGAGCGTCTCGGCCTGCGCGGTGCAGCCGCCGACGGCCGCTTTCTGCTGCCCGTGCCGGTGCGCGCTGCACACGTGCAGCCGTCCACGCAGCTCGTCCTGCAGAATGCCGCCAGCGGCGCCACCGTGTTCCGGCACGACGATCACTTCGTGCTGAACACCGGCGGCGCCGCCGCATTCCGTGATTTCGCAGGCGACGTCCTGTTCGCCGGCCCACCGGCCGAAGCCGCGACGACGCTGGGCAGCAGCGACCTGCGGGGGAAGGTGATCGCGGTGCGCGGCCCGCTTGGCGCCGAGGCGCTGAAGCTGGTGCCGGGATGGATCGAGGCAGGCGTGACCGGCGTCGTGCTGCTCGTGCCCGACGCGGGACAGTACGACCTGTACGTGCGCA
Organism: uncultured Gemmatimonadaceae bacterium; assembly: GCA_964384585.1. Classification (GTDB taxonomy): domain Bacteria; phylum Gemmatimonadota; class Gemmatimonadetes; order Longimicrobiales; family RSA9; genus DASTYK01. The sequence goes on from CAYLME010000011.1 coordinate 24,593, forward strand.
GCCGCGGCGATACCCGTTACTTCGTTGCAGCGAACGTGCAGGATCCCGTATGGCAACCCGCGCTGCCCGTGATCATCGCAGGCCCCGAGCTCTCTGCCGCCCTGCTGAACGGATCGTCGGCACTGAACGGCTGCGCGGTGTGCACCGGCTACTCGATCCGCGTGGCCGTAGAAGTCCGTGAGCGCGAGCTGCCCGTCGCAAACATCGCGGGCATAGTGCCTGGCCGTGATCCCGCGCGCCGCAACGAGTACGTGGTCTACACAGCGCACTATGATCATCTCGGCATCAGTGTGCCGGATGCGGCGGGTGACTCGATCTACAACGGTTTTTCCGACAACGCCGCAGGTGTAGCGATGCTGTTGTCGATCGCGGAAGCACTGCGCGACGAGCCGCCCGCGCGCTCCGTCATGTTTGTCTTCCTGACGGGCGAGGAGCGCGGTCTGCTTGGCGCGTCCTACCTGGCATCGGAGCCACCCGTGCCGCTCGAGCGCATGCGTGCCCTGATCAACCTCGACGCCGGCGCACCGCCCGCGCCACCAGCCAGCTGGCGCATCGCACTCGGCGAGAACAACCCCCTCGCGCCCGTCATCGAGGACGTCGCCCGCGACAATGGCTGGACCGTCCAGCTCGGCGCCGCATCACCAAACTCCGACTACTGGCCGTTCCTTCAGCGCGGTGTGCCCGCCGCGTTCATCATCCCCGGTGAAGTCTGGGAGAACACCTCGCCAGAGCAGCGTGACGCCCTGCGCCGCCGCTGGGATCGCTACCACCAGGCCGGCGATCATTACCACCCGGATTTTCCGTTCAGTGGACTGCGGCGCTATGCGGAGTTCGCACTAGCCGTGGGGTTACGGGTGGCCAACGGCAACTGATCTACTTTCACCCGCTGAGGGCAGTATCATGTGCTGCTTCCTGGTGATGCAGATTCGTCGCCGGCGCAGCAAATGAACCGGATAATGCTTCTCCCTGGACGAACCTCGAGGAATCCGCGTCCTGTGTTCTCCGTGTCCTCCGTGGTTGCGTAGTTCGCCTCACGTCCTGTCCGGTTCCACACCTTTGACGTATCGATTGAACCAGTCGATCCAGCGCGCCCACAGATCGAGCTTGTTCTCGATCGCGCGCGGGGTGTGCGACTCGTAGGGATACACGTAGAGTGCGGCGGTCTTGCCGGTGCTGGTCAGTGCGTGCAGGAATCGCTCGGATTGCATCAGCCAGGTCCCGGTGTTGTTGTCATCGCCGCCATGGTACATGAGCAGTGGCGCCTCGATCTGGTCCACGCTGAAGAACGGCGACATCTCGATGTAGGTCTGGGGCGCGGACCAGATGTCGCGGCGCTCCGCCTGGAAGCCGGTCGGCGTGAGTGAGCGGTTGTAGGCGCCGTCGCCTGCGATGCCGGCCTTGAAGTAGGGCGTATGCGCGAGCAGGTTGGCCGTCGCGAAAGCGCCGTAGCTGTGTCCGCCGTGGCCGATCCGGTCCATGTCGATTACGCCGAGACCGTCCACCGCGCGCATCGCGCCGTACATCGCGCTCACCATGCTCGCGATGTATGTGTCGTTGTAGTTCTCGCCGATGATCGGGATATCCGGGTACACGAGCGCATATCCCTGCGTCAGCCACAGGTCCGACCAGCGCAGCCACGTCATGTGCGGGAATGCATTGTGGTTGCGTGCGCGGATCGCAGCTCTCGTGTAGTCCTCCGGCTCGGTGTACTCGCGCGGGTAGGTCCAGAAGATGGCGGGCACCCGCTCGCCAGCACGGTAGCCGACGGGCAGCGACACGCGTCCCTGCACGGCCAGCCCGTCCTGCCTCTCGAACGAGAAGTCGATTCGCTGCACACCGGCGAGTTCGGGGAACGGGTTCGTGTTGCCGGTCAGGTTCACGAAACTGCCGTCGCGCGATCGCAGGTAGCTGTCCGGGTAGAGCGTCTGCGACTCGCGGCTCACGATCATGCGGTCGAAGTCGCGGTCGAGTGCGACGAGCGGCTGGTCGAACGTATCACTGGCGCCTTCGAAGATGCGCGTGCGTACCGTATCGCTGAGCGTGACGCGATCCACGAACGGGCGCGGCCGAAAGTCGGGCCGCAGGCCGTCGCCCTCGAGATAGACGGCGTCGTTGCCGCTCGACATGAGGGCGTACTCGATCCCGTTCGGCGTACGCACCGTCCACAGCGAGCCGGGCAGATCGAAGATGCTGTCGTTATGGACCCAGCCGGTGAGCAATGTCCGCTCGACTGAATCGGCGCGCAGATCCCAGTGTGCTACCGCCTGACGGCTGTTACGCGTCACGGTCGCGAACACGTGTGCACCATCCTCACTGAAAACGACGTCACGCATGTTGTCGGCACTCGTCGCCACGACAGTCGCTGCGGCGGTGTCGAACGGCGCACCGAGCATCATGATCCTGTCCTCGCCGCTCACTCGTGCGGTCCACGTCAGGAATGGTGTATCCGCCCGCCATGCGAGGTCGCGCATCCCGTTGCTGCCTCCGCCGAAGCCGCCCTCGCGCAGGTCGCGCTGCTCGAGTGTCGCCACCTCGTTGCCGCTCCGGTCCAGCACCACCGTGCGTCGCGGAAAACCGTTGTAACTCGTGATGAATGAGAACGGCCGCTCGACGTACGTCGCGAGGATCCACGAGCCGTCCGGGTTGAGTGCGATCGACTCGTACATGCGTGGCTCGCCCAGCGGCCGCACGTCACCGCGGCGCGTAATCTCGACCAGTTGTGCACGGGTATAGTACTCGAACAGCGCTGCGTCGTGATCATCGCGCAACAGGTTCGGGAATGTACGCGTGACGGTCGGGTCGGGTCGCGTGATACGCACGACCGGTCCATCCGGCACCGGATTGCGCGCCGGCTCGACGCCACGATTACGCGGTACCGCGAGCGTGAGCACGCCGCCATCGGGCGTCCACTGCAGCATGGTCGACGGGCGCATCTCGACCTCGGGCGAGATGTTGACGTGCGACTCCGTCGCGAGCGTCGCCAGGATGCGCGTCCGGCTCAGCCGCGAAGCACGCCCGCTCGCCGCATCCGCGGTCCACACCTCGGTACCACCGGGCAGATGCGCGAGGAACGCAACGCGAGCGCCATCGGGGGACCACATGGGGTCGCTCACGAACGTATTTGCCGGCAGTGCGACTGCGCGGAAGCGGCGCGTCTGCATGTCGTAGATGCGCAGGCCATCGATACCGAACGTATCGAGGTGCCACAGCCGATCCGTGGCCGGCCGGACCTCGAGTTCCGCCAGCCGGTAGGTCGGCCTGGACATCAGTGCCAGCGTGGACAGCTGGGTGGCCCGCGGAACGAGGAAGTAGCGACCGTCCGGAGACGGGGCATCGAGCACGGCGTACCCCGGATCACGCTGCAGGTATTCGCCGATCGGTGCGGGCGGCTGCGCATACCGCGTTTCCGCCTCGAGCACAGCCGCCTCTGCTGCGGTCTCGGTAAGCTGCGCATCGGCTGGCTGCGCCAGCAGCAGTAACACGAGCGCGCACAGCGCACAGGAACGGATGCCGGCCACGTTCATCGGTGTCTCCGTATTGTCGGGAAGCTCACTGGCAGGATGGTACGACGCGCGGGCCGACGCAAGCGTCTCGACCACGCATCACGACACGCGGGATCCGTCGTGGCAGGCCCGCGAACGAACTCGACCCGCTACATCATCGCGCTACTGCTTACTCAGTGCAGCAGGCCGTCCAGCCACTCCGCAATGACGGCAGTGAACGGCTCGTACGCATCCTGTGCACTACGCACCTCGCCTGCAATCTCCACGTGGATCCAGCGGCCATGGCCGAACTGCGTGTTGGAATGGCGGCCCTGCGGATTCGGAGAGGCAGTGAGCTGCGTATAGCCGACGTCGTCCGCGATCAGGCCCGCGACGAAACCGGCGTCACGCAGGCCGTCGCGCAACGCCCGCGCATCGTCGTTCGCGGCCAGATTACCCTGCGCGTCAGCACCCAGGCTGATCACGGCGTCCGATGAGCCGATCGGGTCACTGTAGTTGCCGCGCGCAAAGCCGTGCACGGACACGGCCATGACCGCGTCCTGCGCCAGGGCCTCGTGCGCGCCCTGGAGCACACTGCCTGTCGCACGTGCCATGTCCGACTCGTCGTCGCCGTTTGCATAGCGGTGGGTGCCTGCCATGATCAGTGCGCGGCAGCGACAGGCGTCATAAAGCGCCGCCGCGACGGCAGGCGTGTTCACGTCGAACAGCGGGTGGTTCACGTGCACGTCCACTGCAGCGACACCCTTGCGGACGATGTAGGTGCCCCAGCCGCGCTGGATGGGCGCACGCTCGATCATTACGACGATGCTGTCAGCGTGCAGCGCATCGACCGCGCCTTCGACATCGTAGCCGTAAACGTCGGCGAGCGAATCGGCGCGCGCGAACCGGCCGGCGCGTGCGTCTGCCATGATCGCGACCATCGCGATGCGCTGGTCGGGTGTAGGCGGGCGATACCCGTTCGAGTCGCGCCGCGGCATGTCTGCCTTGATGGATTCGAGCAGGACGCCGACGTCGACCGTGTCGGGCAGGACGCGCTCGTCCGAGGGCGGCGGTAGCGGCGGTGGCGGCGGCGGCTCCGTGGTGCTGGAGCCGCCACACGCGACGAGCAACGCTGCAGTGCAGGCGGCGGCGCAGGCGAGGCCGCGCCGCCGACTGTCAGATATCGTAGCGTACATACGGCTCCTGCTGCGTGCTGCTACTCGCAGCGCGCCAGTGCAACGGGGCAGCGATGATACTGCGGTGCGGGCGCCGCTCCGTCCTGGTTGCCACCGAAGGTGTACAGCGGAAGGCCGAGGTTCTCGAGCTCGGTTCCCGGCAGCGGGAAGTGTACCGGTGAGCCCTGCTGCATCTGGCCGTTGCCGCGCAGCCAGTAGTAGATCTGCTGGCCCTCGATGCCGGCCATCTCCAGGTGGACTTCATGCTTCCACGCGTCCCACAGGCTGCCGCAGTCACCGTCCATCTGCTTCGGCACGCAGTCGTATGCATCGGGCGGACCGTCGATCGTCACCGGCGGCAACTCGCCATTCGCGACGCGCGTGATGTTGATGAGCGGCACCGCCTCATCTGCGCGCCCGAGACGGATCAGCGCCTCTGCCTTGAGCAGATTCATCTCGTCGACCGTCAGGGTCGGCTGTTCGCCGGTGTACCACGACTCGCCCGCACCACTGCGGTGGTAGTAGTACCACGACCAGCGGTATGTGCCGCGCGATGCGGGGAACAGGTTCGTGCGATGGTATGCGAAATACTTGCCGCCCACGCCTGGCTGGCCGTCAGCGTGGATGCGACGGTCCGCCGTCTCCATCTGGAACGGCATCCGGTCCAGTGACGGTGCCGCGAACCAGGCCTGGAACGCGCCGGTCGAGTCCGCCGGGCCCAGGGCGATGTAGTCCATGCGCCAGTGGTCGCCCGGGTTCGTACGCACCCGTGCGAGCAGGCGGCGGTAATCGCTCTCCCACGACTCCAGGATGCCGATCGGCGCGAAGTCGGACGTGATGCCGGCATCGATCCGCCGGATGACCTCGTTCCAGTCCACCGCGGCACGCTCTTCCCACGTACGGGCAGAGTTCGCGATGAAACGGGCGGCGTAGGAGTTCGCAAGGCGTGCGAGTTCGGCACTGCTCATGGACTGCCCGTTGATCCAGTCGGGGCTGCCCGGCACCGTGAAGCTGTTCGACGTCATGATCGCGATCGCATCGTCGAGCATGGCCACCGCGGTGTCGATCACCATCGCGTACGGCTCGTACTCCATGAGGTCCTTCGTCTCCAGATCGTCGAACTCCCTGACAATCACCGCCTTGTCGAACAGGAGACCCAGGTAGCCGTATGACAGGCCCTGCATCATCATCGCGAACGCGCGCGCACGGGGCGTGTGGTCCACGTTGTTGTCGCCGATGATCTCGAGGCCGTCATCGATGGCCTGCAGTCCATCATGCACGCTCGAGATGATGCCGTAATAGTTGCCCCACGGCTGATCGTTGACCGCGTCACGCGTGTTCAGCGGGCTGTTGTTCCACGCGATCCGCGGCTCCTCGGATAGTTCGGCCACCGCGTAGTCGAGGAAACCACCGGTCGTGTTGTCCACGATGGCGGTCAGCGCACCAGTCGGGTAGTTGAACTGGTTGTTCCGGAAGAACCGGACCATCTGGGTCGAAATGAGCGACTGCACGTCGCTCGGGTTGCTCGTCGCCCGCTCCCGGTCCGGCAGGTTCGGGTTCGCGACGTCCAACTCCTGGCATCCGCCCAGGAGAAGAGCACCGGCGAGGAGCAGAATCGTTGAATTGCGCATTCTCTCTTCCTCCTAGAAACGAAGCTCGACGCCGGCCGTAACCGTGCGGTATTGCGGATAGTCGAAACTATCGATCCGCTCCATCGGCGATCCCATCTCCGGATCGAATCCCTTGTAATCCGAGAACGTCAGCAGGTTGCGTCCAATCACGAACAGGGACAGCCGGTCGAGCACGCCCAACCGTGCCGACTCGAGCAGACTTGTCGGCACGTCCCAACGCAGGGACGCCTCCCGCAGCTTCACATACGTCGCATCTTCCATGAACCAGTCGTTGATCACGTTGGCTGCATAGAGCGACGTGTAGTAGTCCGTCGTCTTCTTCTGCTCGTCCGGTCTGCCCGCCTGGTCGGTGTCGCCGCTGCGGAAGTACTGGTACATCCGCTGGTTCGTGCGGTTGTAGATGTCGCCGCCGATCTGCGAGTCGAACAGGGTGTAGAGGGTCAGGCCCTTGTACGTGAGGTTGCTGCTGAACCCGAGGTGCAGGTCGGGGTTGCCATCACCAATCCGCACGATGGAAGGGATGCCGTTGTCGTCCAGCTGCAGGATCGGCCGACCCCAGTTGTAGGTGACACCGCCATACTCCGCCGAGGTGCCCCACTGGTGGTTGCGCCAGTCACCGCCCGCGCCGACCCACACGAGCAGGCCGTCGTCGTTGACCATGAACTCGTTGGTCGGGGCACCGGCGGGCAGCTCGTCCGCGTTCCGCAGGAAGTGGTTGCCGTACATCGTGCCCAGCGTCTCGCCAGCGCAGCGATAGAGCTGGTTGGAGCCGCCTGTGCGGTAGCACGGACGGTCGAACTCGGTGATCTCGTGGCGCGAGCGGTCCGCGATGAGACCGACCGTCCACTGCAGGTCCGGACGCTGCAGCACGCGCGCCTCGATGGTCGCTTCCCACGTGTTGCCCTCGACCGTGCCCGCGTTCTGCCACTGCGAGGAGAACCCGAATGCCGCGGGCAGCGGGATCAGGAGCAGCTGGTCCTCGGTCACGACGCGCGCGTAGTTGAGCTGCACGGAGAAGCGGTCGTACAGGATCGCGTCGATGCCGAACTCCTGTTCTGTCGCGCGTTCCGGCTTCAGTGCACGGTTGCCGAGTGTTGCCTTCGAGAGACCGCCACCGGCCAGAATCGAGTACGTCTCGTACTGGTTGGAGTACGACGGACGACCGCCTGCCGTGCCGCGCGAGTAGCGCAGCTTGAACTCGTTGACCTGCGCGAGCGGCCACCACGGCTCCTCCGCCATACGCCATGCGACGCTGCCGCGGTAGTACGTCTGCCAGCGCTCTTCAGGACCGAACAGCGAGCTGCCGTCGCGACGCACCAGCGCGTCGACGATGTACCTGCCTGCGTAGTCGAGCCCCAGGATGCCGAAGAACCCCTCCGAACGGATCTCCTCCGTGCTGCCGCCGATCGTCGGCATGGCACCCGCATCGAGGTCGGGCACGCCTTCCGCCGTCAGACTCGCTGCGGTTGCCGAGAAGAAGCTGTAGTCCTCGCGCTCCATCAGTGCACGCAGCGTGAAGCGCGTCGCCAGATCGCCGAAGCTGCGGCGCAGGTTCGCACTGAGCGAGCCGTTGATCGCCGTCGTCTCGCCACTGCCGCGCTCGACACTGCCGCCAACGAGCGTCTGGATGCTCGTCTTCTTGCCGCGCGGAAAGTAGAAGAACGTGTGTCGGTCCGAACGATCGTAGCTCAGGTTGCCGTCCACGCTCAGCCAGCCCGTGGGCGAGTAGCGCAGGTCAGCGCTGCCAAGCGTGCGTGCGCGGTCCTCCGTGTCCGTCTGCACTGCCAGCGCATACAGCGGGTTGGCCGTCACGCCGATCGGGTCCGGCTGCCAGATGTAGGGCGTGCCGTCGGGATCCGGCTGCAGCAGGTCCGAATCGGGCTCCTGCTGAATCAGGTTCAGGAAGGTGTTCGTCGGAATGGCGTCACGCTCCGAACGCATGTGATACGCGCTCAGCGAGAACGAGAGGTCGGAGCGCAGGCGATGGTCCAGGTTGACGCGCAGGTCGCTCATCTGGTAACCGCCATGCTCGAGCACCACACCATCGGTGTTTCGACGCGCGAACGACGCGAAGAAGTTCGTGGCCGCCCCGTTCTGTGCGATCGAGACCGAGTTCGTCGAATAGCCGCCCGCATTGAAGAACTGATCGACGTGGTCGTAGGTCTGGACCGGATACGGCTGATCGGCGAAACGCTCGGCCACCGGACGCAGCACACGATCCTCACGGCTGACCACATCGCCCGCCGCGTTCACGTACTGGCCGGCCGCGTTCAGCCGGTACGGGTGGTGCGACGAGCGCGCCATGTCGCCGGCGATGCTGTTCCTGCCGAACTCCGAGCGCACCGTGATGCGCGTCTGGCCTTCCTCGAGGTTCGTACCGCGTCGCGTACGGATCTGGATCACGCCGTTCGCTGCGCGCGAGCCGTAGAGCGACGCAGCCGCTGCTCCCTTCACGATCTCGATGCTCTCGATGTCGAGTGCATCGATGTCTGCACTCGAACGTCCAAAGCTCGTCGCCAGAATCACCCCGTCCACCACGATCAGTGGCGCGTTCGACTTCGTGATGCTCGTGGGTGCGCGCAGCATGATGTTCACGCCCGCACCCGGCTGCGGGCTCGTCACGATGTTCGCGCCGGCGACCTTGCCCTGCAGCGAGTTGACTGCGTTGTCCACCGGTACCTGCAACGCGTCACCGCTCACGCGCGCTACCGTGAACGGAACGCGACGCGCCGACGTCGGATCGACAACGCCGGTCGCGACGATCTCGTCCAGCGTGAGCGCCGTTACACTCATCTCGAAGTTGACGGTGACCGTGCCGCCGTCCGGCACGCTCACGTTCTCACGCGCTGCGTTCGCGTACCCGATACGCTGCGCTTCGACAGTGTACAGGCCGGGAGGCACGTTGCTGATGGCGTAGTTGCCGCTCGCGTCCGTCAGCGAGTTGAATGACGTACCGGTGACATAGACCTGGACCGACGCGAGCGGCTCCGCAGTGGCGCCGTCAATGACGCGACCGACGATCGTACCCGGTGCACCCCGCGTGAACATCTCGCTGATGCCCCCGCTCAGCTTCGCCCAGAGGCTCGCCTGTGCCCGCGCCGCGCTCTCGCGCGTGACTTCCACCGGCGCGATCGCACTGGCGAGGAATGGGGCCGAACTCTGCGTCGCAGTCTGCAGCTGCGGCCCCGCACGTCGCTCGATCAGGATCTGACCACCGAGATCCTCGTAGCGGAAGCGCGTGCCGGTCAGCATGCGGTCGAGTGCCTCCCCCACGGTCAGGGCCACGCACGAGCAGGAGGTCCGACCCTCCGACTCCAGCAGCGACGGGCTGTATGCGAGCGGCACGCCCGAGTTGCGCTGCAGCTCCATCAGCGCAGCGGGCAGGCTCACGTCATCCACTGCGACCCGTGCCGGTCGATCGAGCAACGACTCGGACGCCAGGGATACCTGCAGCTGTGCGGCGGCCGGCGCCGCCATCCCGAGCGCCACCACGAGCAGTGCAGCCAGCCGCAGCAAGCCTGCGGCAGCACGATCCGTGTGACTCATTACTGTACCTCCACACTCACGAGGGTGTCGGTCACCGTGCAACTCGCAATGACTGCACGGCACAACGTCGGAACCAGCCGATCGAGCGGCTCGTCCGTGAACAGCGCGGTCAGCGTGCGCTCAGCCAGTGCCGGATCGACCCGCACCTGCACGCCATACATCGATTCGATCTCTGCCGCCGCCTCATCGAGCGGCGTTCGCTGGAACACCAGCGTTCGACCCATCCAGGACGCCACGCGCTCGGGTGCTACGTCCTGCGGTCGCACCGGTTCACCACCACGTGCAACCGCCGTCGCTTCGCCCGACCTGAGCTCGACTGCCTCGCTCACGCCCTGCACTTCCACATGCCCCTCGATCACCGCGACGCGCGCACTGTCCGTCGTCGCACGCACCTCGAAACGAGTGCCGAGAACGCGCACTGCACCCGTCGGCAGCACGACATCGAAGGGGCTCTCGGGATTGTGTTCGACCGCGAAGAACGCGAGACCGCTCAGCTCCACGCTGCGCTCGCTCGTGACGACGAGCCGGCTCGAGGGTCCGAGCCGGACCAGCGTGCCGTCCGGCAGGCGGACCGTCTCGCTTTCAGTCGATTCAGTGGTGAATACCAGCGGCTCGGGCTCCGCCGGCGACGGCTGCCTCACCAGCAGCACCGCCAGCGACGCCGCGAGGAGAGCACCTCCCCCGAGCAGCCAGCGCCTGGTGCGTACGGGGCGCTGCGTAGGTGCGCGTCCACCGCGCATGACGCGCAGCGCGGGCGGCGACGCGACGGGCTCCTCGAGACGGGCTGCCACACGCCGCCACGCCGCATCCACATCCCACTCGTGGTCCGAACCGCCAGTAACGCCCCACACCTGCTCTGCCTGCCGCATCAGCTCAGCATTCGCCGGATCGCGTAACAACAGACGAAGCTCGGCCTCCTCCGGAGCCGTCGCCTCCCCCGTGAAATGCCGTGCGATCAGACGCCAGACTTCGCGTTCGTTCATTCCCGTCTCGTCAGGACCGGTGATCTCCGCATTCAATCAGGAAGACACGCGAGCGCGGGAGTACCCGTACAGGAGCGGGCAAATCGGTGGGAATGATGACGGGAGCGGGGACGCGCCCCTGCAGGAAGCTGTGATGGCGGAGAGGTTTGCCGACGCGGGCCTAGTCCATCAGCGGCGCCAGGCGACGTCGCAGCAACGCGAGCGCCCGGCCGATCTGCGTCTCGACCGTGCGCGGCGAGATGTCGAGTGCCTCCGCGATTTCGGCATGGGTGAGATGACTGCTCCGACTCATGTCGAAGATCAGACGGCAGCGCTCCGGAAGCTCACGGACAGCGCCCGTAGCAGCCTCGGCGAGGAGCCGGAGTCGAAGTCGCTCATCAGCGGCCGGGCTCACGGCGAGCGGCACGTGAGCAACCTCCGAATGCCGCCGTTCGAGCGCCGCACGACGACGATGATTGATCGCAGCGTTCCGCGCCGAGCGATACAGGTACGCCCGGAGCGATGCATGCTCGCGTAAACGGCCGCGCGCATTCCACAGCCGCAGCAGCACCTCCTGCGCGATCTCCTCCGCCTCGGCAGCGCTGCCAACCTGTCCAGCCAGAAACCTGCACAGGCCGGTGTATTCCGCCCGGAACAGTGCCTCGAATGCAGCTGGATCGCCTTGCGCGATCCGCTCCGCTACACCTTCGGCCGGCGTGGTCATCACCAGCGGTTCGGCCGCCATCAATCTCTCGTGTCAGGGTTTACGCGGGTTACAGTAACGTTTTCGCCGCGGGAGGGCAAAAAAACGGGGCCGACAATCGTCAGCCCCGTTCTATCGGGCAGTTCGTCCCGTCGCTCCCGTTCAGCAACGGAATCGCGTCGCCACCGCTAGTTCAGCAGTGGCTCGATCAACTCGGCGAAACTCGTGCGCGCCCGGTGCAGGCGACTCTTCACCGTGCCCAGGTTCACACCCGTGATCTCCGCAATCTCCTCGTAGCTCTTGCCCTCGAGCTCACGCAGACGGAACACCAGCTTGTGATGCTCCGGCAGCTCCTCCACGGTCTGCTCCACGATCTGCTGCAGGTACCGCTTCCGGTACTGATCGTCCGGGCGGGCAAGACCATCCTCGAACTGCAGCGGCCGATGATCCGGCTCCCAGTGCGTCGTCAGCTTCTGGAACAGCACGAGCGGACTGCGCGAACGATTGCGCAGCTCGTTTTTCGCAAGGTTCGAGCAGATCGTATAGATCCACGTCGAGAACTTCTTCGTCTGATCGAACCGGTGCAGATGTCGCGTTACGCGAATGAACGCTTCCTGTACGAGGTCTTCCGCACGGTCGCGATCGCCCGTCTTGCGGCCGATGAAATGCACCAGCCGATCACGATACCGGTCGTACAACTCCGTGAACGCCCCCGGATGGCCTTCCAAGTGCGCGGCGACCAGCTCGCTGTCGCTCAGCGACGGAAGGTGGACCGCCCGGCTCTCCTGCACTGCCTGGCGCGTGCTCGCCGTCTTCACCACGGCAGCTCCTTTCCTGGGGAACAGACGACCGCCCCGCGGCAGCCGTCCTCAGACTCGCCCGGCCTCCCGTACCACCTCACGGGCGACCATTTCAATAACGATTAAATATAACCCCGCAGAGCATACGGCTCAAGGGGAACAAAGCATTGAGACACAACGCATTACGGCCACTTGTCGAATCCCCGCAGCCACGCGTTATCCCGATCTATTCAAGGACCTTTTGAATGTAGGGAAAGCGGCCGGCGCACGCCATTGTGGCGTGACGGAAAGGGGCATGGGGGCGATGAAGCGGAGTATTCAGGACTGCGGCCAGTGAACGCCCCCGGCGCTTCTCCGCGGGCGGACCAGGCCGGGGAGTCCGGCCGGAGGAGCCCGCCCGGGCAATGGGAAGGCCCGCGCCGGCCCCGGGACATCGCCGTGGCCAGGGCGCGGGCCCTGGAGTCAGCGTGAGGACACCGCCTGGCGCAGGCTGGGACCGCAATCGAGCCGGCCGCGCAGTGGCGTCAGTTTGATGCGAACGCCGTTCTCGCCCAGGTCCTGGGCCATCGCGGGCGTGCAGTACTGCGCCACTCGCCCGTCCTGCACCGCCAGGACAACGTCGCCGCCTGCAACGATACGGAAGGTCCGCGTGTCCGCGGGCAGTTCGAACAGCAGGTCGAGCGGATCACCGGCGAGCGCGATGACGAGCGGGTCGCCGCCTCCGGAACTGACCTGTAGCGGCCTGGTCGCACCGAGCCGGAACGAGCCACCGCGCAGGTGGATATCGATGTGCTCGACGGCCGCCAGCGACGGGATGTTCACCGTCGTCGGGACAGTCCCGGCACCGTAGATCGGATAGTAACCGTCCACGTCCGGCCTGACATGCGGCAATGTCGGTTGGTTTGCGGGTGGCGGCGCGAGCGACGACTCGTCCTTTCCGCCCCACTCGATGGTCTGGATCGGCGTGAACGCACCGAGCGTGCGGCTCTCTGCCGGTGTTTTCACGGACACGTTGACGCGCTCGGGCACCGTGACGATGAAGACGGCGCGCTCGGCGCCGGCCGCGGTCAGGATCAGCTCGCCGCCGCGCCAGCCACCCATTGCGAACGAGGCGACGCCCGGCGACGCGAGTGCGGCGACGTCTACGCGAGCCGCGCGTGCGCGCACGATCTGCAGCTCACCGGGCACGTTCGCGTTCACGGCGATCGTCAGGCTGCGCTGGAAGAACGGGTATGAGCCGCGTGCGACGTCCTGTTCCTGTGCGGCGGCGGTACCGGGAGTGGCGAATGCGGCGGCGGTCAGTGCCGCGGCGACGATTGTGGGGAGGTGGATGCGCATACGATCACGTACCGCACTCTGCGCGCCAGGGTCCATGGAGGACGGAAGGTTACGGCCGGAGTCGCCGCAATTTCCGCCGCGCCCCTCGGAGGGCGGAGCGGTTGCCCCGGGTCGCGCGCGATCCCGGGGCCGCCGTTCTATGCGACCTGCCTGATCTCGACGCCGCGTCGGCGCAGCTCGCTGATGTAGTGATCCGCTGGCATCGCCATGTCGGGCGTCTTCACGCCCTTCCCGCGCGTGAGGCCGCGCACCTGTGTCTGACCGGTGATCGACAGGGAATATCCGGTTGCGCGTTCCATGGCACTGATACCGTGTGCCTCGTCCATGCGATCGACGAGGTCCCACTGCAGGCGGTGCGGCCTGCCGCCCTTCTCACCCTCGACTTCCACGCGTAGTGCAACGAGGTCGGGCGCCGCCGGCTTCTTCAGGCGCGGCTCGGTGATCGCGATGAACACATCGCGCGGAACCACACTCGTGCCTTTCACGTTGACGGGCTCGAGATCGATCAGGCCGAGATCACGGATCGCTCGCATGATGTCGGCGTGTCCGGGATAGCGCAGTGTCTTGTACTCCATGGAGCGCACGCGACCTTCCCAGTTCCACGGCATGGTGGAGAGACCGCCGGCCGTATGGAACGCCTCGAGCGTGCCGACCGGCTGGTCGAACTCGACCGGCTCGACTTCGCTCAGTGCATCCACCTCGACCGGCTTGCCGTCACGGACGATCCACGACTTCGTGGTGTAGTAGTCGAGCGCGCCCTCGATGGAATAGACGATCTG